>CAZTAS010000068.1:0-26975 GCA_964611635.1 uncultured Thermodesulfobacteriota bacterium | reverse complement strand
TTCTGGTCGCGATATCTGCGCTCGATCTGAACGCTGAAGACCTCAAAAGACCTGTCGTCTTTGGTTACCTCATTCCTCCACACACTGCACGAAATTCCCCCGGCTTTGAATTTTTTCACGGGTTTGGACATTTTTCACACCTCCTGTTCCTTTTCGGACTGTTTCATTCCAGGAACTATCCACTCTGAATGACCTCAAAACCATGATCCAATATGGCAATGAGCAAAATAATCATCATCAAGAGCAGTGAAATCATGGACTCGAACAGCACAAGTCCAAGACCAGCTCCGAGTGCAATAAGACCCCAGGCCCACCAGTATCCTTTCCACTCATCCCCATGCCTCAACCGAATGACCCAGCGCTTCATCACGAAGCCTCCAGCTTTCCTTTTGCTTTTTTGCCATGCACGCGCACGAAAACATGCACTGAGAGCATTTCTTAGCCGATGGATTGAAATCCACGCCGAATATACACAATCGTGGCTCTGATTCATTCATATATTATTAATGGGAGGTCCCGGAGTTTATAAACTTATTGGTTCTCCAGGACCCTCTCAATATCTTTGATAAGGCAAAGTTCAACCCTGCGGTCGGCCAGAAGGCCAGACTTTTGAAGGGCTTTTTCAATGTTAATCTTTGCGGGCTCGCTCAGGGCAACGATGATAATCCTTGTGTAATCGCCCACGATATTGCGGGAGAGGTTTTTCACCGGCTCAGACTTGCCGGTTTCAATCTCCAGGGCGATTTTTTCCTCGCCTTTTACTGCCACCAGGTCCACAAAGTCCTTTTCCTCAGAGACCTCAAAGCCCTTCTTTTCAAGGGCTATCTTCACCTGGTGCTTCCAGTACTCGTGCTCCAGGGATTCCTTCTTTCCCTTTTCCAACTTGACACCCATTTCACCTAAGATGCGTATAGCCTTCTCTGTGGCTTCCATGAGCTTTACCACGCCCTTTTCTGTATGGATCTCCGCAATCCGGACAAGCCCTCTTTTCACAAGCTTGTTCTTGCACACAGGGCCGGTGTAATTGTTCAGCCCAAGCCGTTTATACCGCTCAGAAATGCTGGAAAGCGGGTGATCTGCAATATCCACCAGCATAAGCCACTCGTGGGGGGAAAGAGTATCACCCGACATTAAAGCCCTTGCAGGTTCTGATTTCTGAGACAAGGGGAGATATTCCTTCCACTGCTCCTGAAAGCCCCGCATATGCTCGCAAACAGCAGAATCTGAAACAGAACCCTTTTGAATTTTAAAATGGGGAATTTTCACCCTTATCAGTTGAGAAAACCTCCCGGATTTGATGATGGCCTCCCCTACTGCCAGATTTCCCAGCCATGGCCGCTCTTTATACTCCATCTGCATGGCTTCTCCCATTTCCCGCACATCCAGACCGTGCTGGAGCTTGAAAGAGACTAACGTAAAGGCATTTCCCAGCGCAGGGATGGAGACCTTTGAGGGGTGCTGGTCCAGTATCCAGATACTCTCACCCAGTTCCCTGATTTCCCGCATTAAAACATCAGGAATCTGCTCTTTTTTCCTGGACTGGCGAAGCATCAAATGATGGGCTTCCTCGATGATAATGGCGTGCTTGAATTCCTCTCTTTTTCCCTGGTTCATGCGAAAATGATGAATCCAGAGGAGTAGAGAGCCGATGACGAAAGTCTTGGCGGAGTCTGTCAGCGCCTCCAGTTCCAGGACGACCTTCTCATTCAACAGCCCCTCCAGTGGAGGCTGCCTTCTCACATTGACTACATCTCCCATGCCCGCAAAATTAATAGCTCCAAGGGTTCTTTTCACCGAGGCCTCCCAGAGCATCTCCCTACCCGTGCGGATCTTCTTTCTGAGCCACTCTTCAACGTCCTTCAAGGTGGGCCACTCATGAATGTCTTGCTTTTCCCATGCCTCGTAGATGCCGGTTGATTGATACACATGATGGATTCCCTCTCTGAGCAGGTGCATGGCGCCCTCTCCCAGAAAGAACGCATGCGCGATAATCTCGATAATTTTCTCCAGCCACATGGCAGGATGGACGCCGGAAGGAGGAATCAGCGGATTGAACCGAAAAGGAGAAACGTTGGAACCAACGGTAAATATCTTCACCTCTTTGAGTATTTCATTGGAAATCAAATCCCGGTAGTTTTTCTTCCAGTCAAAGACGAGAAAGGGTTTTATGAAGGCTGAAAGCCATGCAAGAAGCTCAAAGGCGAGATTCGTTTTTCCCACGCCGGTTGAGCCAAATATTCCGATATGGGAGCACATCTCTTTTTCCCGCATACCGAAAATCGCGTAGGGAAGCTCTGGATAGACCACCACGCCAAGGATATAGGCTCCGAAGCACTCCGGGAAAGGAGGCGGCGGTAATCGAATGGGCTGCTGGTAATCATCCTTGACTTTTGTATAGAGCATAATTTGAAGTATGTCCTCGAACTGTTTTCGTTTTTCATCTTCTGAAGCCAGATAAGCCTGGCAGAGCCGTTGGGCCTTCTCCCCCATAAGGGGCTCCAGCTTTCTGAATCCTTTTTCAACCTCCTCAGGCCTCATAGAAATCCTCCCTGCATCGGCCGCCGCATAGGCAGGGGTAATCATCAATATTCTGGGACATGGTGTTGAGATGGATTAGCTTGCACTCCCGCCTTGCCAGAGCAAGCAGCTTCTCATCCACAGGGAGCCATTGCTTATCGCCGTTTTGCAAGAACTGAAGTCCCACATAGTCTGGTTGTTTGCCGTTGCTTTCCTCGTACAAGAGGGCATAGATAGCCAGCTGCAGACGATATTCTTCGGAAATATCTCCTGGCTTTCCTGTTTTAAAATCAAGGATTCGGATTGCTTCACCCTCGTCGTAGACCGCATCCAAGAAGCCTTGCACGCCGTATTCCTCTGAGACAAGCTGAAGCTCGGTTGTGGGAATAGTAATTTTGTTGCCATAGTTTTCGTTTCTGGTTAAATTTCTGGCCCAGTTCATCAACATGGATTCGGTTTCTTTTTTCGCAAGGTCAAGCTGAATCCTGGTTTTGCCCACTGTGCGCAACTCAGGCCGAGCTTTTTGCCATTCAGCCAAAAAGACTGCTTTCACTCTCAGAATCAATTGACCATCGTCAAGCAAGCTTTGGTCTTTTTTCAGGCTCTCGAAAATCCTTCTTATGACTTCATGGGCAATTCTGCCCCGGATGAGATAGATGCTGGGCTTTTGCTTTAAGCAGAGTATATAGCGATAGTAATACTTTCGCGGGCACTCTTTATACGTGAGGATAGAGGTAGGAGACTGAACTCTTGACCTCATTGTCCCTCTCCCCGCAGTGCCTTCAATTTTCCCTTCTCCCTGGCATACTCCTGCCTGGCATAATTCAATTCCTTTTCCAGAAAGCGCACATCTTTCCAATGTTGGACTTCCTCCCGGATCTTTTCCCGCTCGATATCAGCCACAAGCTTTCTCAGGCTGCCTATCTTTGGATCAGGAGCACGGTTATACGGGACACTCCCCTCGCATCTTGATATTAAATCCTGGGCCTTTCCCCACTCATGATCTAAATCATGGATGATTCTGTATTTAAGCTTTTGCCTCTCACAGATTTTATCTTCTAAAAACTGGATTTTCTCTCGGGCGTTCACAAAGCCCTGGTATAAGATTTCCTCCAGGAGATTGCCGTTTATGGCCGGGACCTCATATTTATCTCCTGGGATGCTCTCATAATTTTTGCCATGGCCCTCTTCATGATTTTCATACATTTTTTTACCTCCCCGCAGTTGTTAGGAATTGGAGAGCGTAACCACTATTTAAAGGTATCGGTCTGTACCACTTGCCGATGAGAACCAAAACCGAAAGGTATTTAAATGGGTGCTGTTTCGAAAAAAGGAAGAAAAAGTCATTGAGTTCAGCTCATGGGTCCATGGCCCGCTGACCAATGAACAACTCTGGGAAGGAGGTGATCGACGACGAAGGATGACGGGCCACCATTGTGGCCGGAAAGTCCCCATCGGGACACGAAGTGAGTTTCCGACGGTAAATCCTGAACAGGGTTTGAAATAGTCGGAAGACTCGTGGCGCTCAATTCTTACGTTTACGTCGGCATGGCCCGGCGTTTTTTTTGGCCGAAGAAAGGAGGCATTTATGGAGAAAAAAGAGTTATTGCGGCGTATCGAAAAGACCCTGGTGAATACCCTTGATGAGTATGGCCTGTTCTGGATTTTGTGCCAGTGGGAAGGGGATTTTATGGTGCACGTGGACATCCTCTTCGAGGAGTCGAAAATACTCAGCGAGATTGACGACATCAACAGGATTTCAGCCATGTCCCGGGCACATGTCTCACAAGCGGCCATGAGTGAGGGCAATGATGCGCTCCGTGCGGGTGCAACTGATTGAGGCTCCGGATCCATGCACCGCGCCCCTGAGAGGCACCGCCCCTTTGGAGTGAGGGGCGCTGCCCCAGGAGGTGAAACCATGAGCAGTTTGAAAAGGCGCAGCATCAAAGAGATAAACAAAAAGCTCGCCAAAGGCGCTTACCAGTGCGGGACTGTGTGCATTGAAAAAAGGCACTTCCTTGGAATGTGCTTTGCGTGCAGCACATACAGCATGCCAGCTCTCGAGGACCGACGCCCCCGGCATCATTCGGGGGCCTTTTTATTATGGAGGCAAATATGGAGAACACGTCATATGGCGGCATGAGGAAGAGTGTCCAGACCCTCTATCACAAAGCTTTTCCTGCCCTCAATGATTCATACGTGCACCCGGGTGTCCAGGTCTCATTTTTCCTGGCCCTGGTGGATCTTCACATGCTGGCGGATGAGGCAGAGAAAGAGACCAACACGTTTGCCAGAAGGCCGATGGTTAAAGAATTCCTGCGCAAAAAAACCACGCTGGAGGCTTTTCTTTCCAGGGCCACACGTGAATCCAAGGGCCGAGTTGAGAAACCGGCCACAATACAACAAGGCGCCACCCCATAGAGATAAGGGGCGTCGCCCAAAAAGGAGGTGTCAAAATGATTGAGGAAAAAGATTTATCCATAAATGAGATGATAAAGGCGCACGGAACAGCAGTGGAGGACTGGCCGCTGCAGAAGCTATCAGCTTTTCTGTATCTGTGGGCAGATGTTTTTAACCGCATATTCTTTGAGGGAAAGCTGGCTACGCCGGTCATCTCGTTCCAGAAGACAAACCACAAGATGCTGGGCCACTTCGTGCCCGGCAGGAACCACCTGGGCCTGATGTGGAACATTAACATCAACATGGTGCATTTGAAAAGGCCCATCTGCTGGGTTCTCTGCACCCTTCTCCACGAGCAACTCCATGAGTGGCAGCAGGAGTTCGGAAAGCCCTCGGGCAGCAACTATCACAATAAAGAATTCAGGCAGAAATCCAGTGCCCTCGGAATTCCATCCAATGACCGGGGCATGACCCTGGAGCTTACCCCGCCGTTCACGATTCTTCTTGAGGAAAGCGGCATCGCCATTGAACAAGAGCGATGTGACGGAGTTTCCGTGGGCGGTACCGGCAAAGGAAAGAGCACTCTGCAGAAATGGAGCTGCGGCTGCACGAACATAAGGGTTGGAAAGCGGGACTTCAGCGCAACCTGCAACCTCTGCGGGAATACCTTTGAGCCTGTGTAAGTTTCGGTTTTAAAGTCGAAACCCATATGGAAAGAGCCTCCTGGCATGTGCCTGGGGGATTTTTTATTGGAGGTGGGCCATGAAGATTATCAGGAACGTGGTTTGGTGGACGGTGATGACGGCCTTTGTCATCGACCGCTGGCGGGCAGTCAAGGACTTTCTGGTCATATTCCTGGAGTGGATCCGGGACAGGACAGACTGGCTGGTTCAGATTCTCAAAGGATAGCGGAAGGGTAAATGCCATGAAAACTATGCTGGGCATACTGGTTACAAGGATTTACTCCATGATGGAGGGTATCCCATACATCCTGGTGTGGATGATGGTGAAGGGGCCTGAGATTATCAATTCGCTGGCTCAGGCCTTTTAGGAATAGCATCAGAAACAATCACTTTGCGAGGCTCTCTTCCTTTCTGGGAGGGAGCCTCCTTTTTTTGAGGAGGTTGCCATGAGATTAGCAGGACGAGAGGCAATGGGTTACTACCCCACGCCCATAAGCGTTATAGAGAAGATAAGGAGTTTCATCCATGAGCCCAAACAATCGGTTACTATTCTTGACCCCTGCGTTGGAGAGGGGCTTGCTGTGGCGAAGCTGGCGGCGGCTCTTTCAGCTGAAACCTACGGTATTGAGCTGGATGCTTTTCGCGCCCGAGAGGCAAAGACAAGGATTCAACATATCCTGCACTGCGGCTTTGAGGAAGCGCGCATAACGAACCGGGCCTTCAGTTGCCTGTTTTTGAATCCACCCTATGATTTTGAAGAATCGGACAAAGCAGACAATCTCAGCTTCAGGAAGGAAAAATGGTTTTTGCAGGGAACCATTCAATACCTTCAGCCCAGAGGTTTGCTGGTTTACATCATCCCCCAGTACAGCCTCTCGAAGAGCCTTGCGAAGATATTGAGCTACCGGTTCGAAAATTTTCAGGTGTATCGGTTTCCCGATGGAGAGTTTGAGGCCTTCCGCCAGATAGTTCTTTTTGGGGTGCGGAAGAAAGAGAACAGCCTGGATGAGGACGTGCAGGCTGAGCTGGAGATGGTTCCGAAAAGAGACCTGCCCGAGCTTCCAATGTTGGAGGAGCCTGTCTATAAACTCCCTCCTGGCCTTCCCATACCGCTGTTCCGCTCCAGCCGCATAGACCCTGAAGAACTTGAAAAAGAGGTTAAAGCTTCAGCTCTCTGGAGCAAATTCGCTGATATGACCACGGTAAAAACAACCAACGTTCAAAGGCCGCCTCTACCCCTGCATACAGGGCATCTGGGATTACTGCTGGCATCAGGCATGCTGGACGGCATGGTGGGCGATAGAGGAAGCCCTGACCGGCATCTGGTGAAAGGAGTGGTGGAAAAAATCACCATCAGCTACGTGGAGCAGCCCTCGGAGCAAGTGGTTGAAGAGCATCAACTTGAGCAGTTTCGAGTATCAATAAAAATCCTCAAGCAGAACGGCCATATCGTTCACCTCGTTTGAAAGGAGCCAACCATGCTGGAAAAAGTACAGTATTGCAACTACCACAGGAACATCCTGGTGGAGGCCTACACCGATGCCTTTGTGTTTGACCGCTATAAACAAGTAGTCTTGCTTTCCCTGGTGGGCCAAGACTCAGCGGTGAAATCCATCTCCTCTGCCATGGTCTCTGGAAGAGAATTGCAGATCAGCCAGAGAGAGGGAAACATTACCATTGAAGCTGATAGGAATACCCATTACAGGATTTTAAGCTCAAAGCTTCCCTCCGGGCTTTTGCACCAGCTGGTTGTAGCAGAGGATTTCCTGAAATCCGAAAATTCCGGAAGAAAACTCATCTTCATCCCTGCTGGAACAAGCCCTGCCGAAGCGGTCTTCCACCACCTGCAACAAACCTTTGCCATAACCGCCATCCCAGAATGGAGCAGCTGGCTCTATGAGAGGCTGAAGGAACAAGAATTGATTGAAGAACTGGAGGGCACGGTACAAGCCGTGAGGCTCTGGGTTCACGAGAAGGCCCTGGATGAGCTTATCTCTGAAGGGGTTAGGAAGAAAGAGATTCGATTTTAAAAAGGAGAAGCGAGATGCTGGATGAGATAACCAATGTCACAGAGTATTTGAGAACATTCGGACCCTTGCTGGCTGAAAAAATCAAGAAATCGGCAGAGCCCTGTTTTTATCCTGGTCAGGCCTGGGACCCCAAGATGGAGGAGCTTTTAAGAAAACCCTTTGCCGCCCAGGGTGATGTAATCATGGGGCTATGTGGGGTGCTGGATGAGAAAAAATCAGCCATCATCTGCGCCGAGATGGGCACAGGAAAGACCCTGATTTCCCTAGCCGCCACCTATGTATCGAGAAATGGCGCAGGTCCTGCCCGAACCCTTATCATGTGCCCGGGACACCTAGTGAAAAAGTGGCAGCGGGAAGTCTTGAAGACCATCCCTGATGCCCAGGCCCTTATTTTGCGAAACCTGAAAGACATCTTGGCCCTGGAGCAAAACACCGGTAAGCCAAAACTACCCGAATATTACGTGATCTCAAAGGACAGGGCAAAGCTCTCGTATGCATGGAGGCCTGTTTTTATCCGGCACAAGAGTAGAAAAGGGCTTTACTGCCCCGATTGCGGCTCAGTTATCACGGATAACGATGATGTTCCTGTGGATGAGACCTGGCTGAAGCGACAGAGGCGTTACTGCAAGCAATGCAAGGGAGCGCTCTGGCAGGCTAATAACACTAGATTCAGGAGGTTTGCGGTTGCTGAGTATCTGAAGCGGTATTTCAAGGGCTGGTTTGATTTTGCCATATTCGATGAGGTGCATGAGCTGAAATCCCAGGACTCAGCCCAGGGGAACGCTTTTGGCGCGCTGGCATCCACAGCCAGGAAATCCATTGCGCTGACAGGCACCTTGACAGGCGGGTATGCCGATGACTTGAGAGCCATCCTGTTCAGGCTAAATCCGGAGACTTTACTCTCTGAAGGAATACGCTACCAGGATGTCTCACGATTTGTGGCCCGCTATGGTGTCCTGGAGCGGATAAACCGCTACCGACTTGATGCTGAGGACAACATATCCTCCAGGGGGAAGAAAGGCTCTTCCATAGTCAAGAGAAGGCCAGGGATTTCACCGAGGATCTTCGGCCAGCACCTGATGGGCTCAACGGCATTTCTGAGGCTGGAGGACATTGCCCTGGATTTGCCGCCTTTCACCGAGCAGGTCATTGCCTGCCAGATGGACCAGGAGCTGGCAAAAGCCTATTTTAAACTCCAGAATGAACTGATTGCAGCGGTGCGGGCTGAGCTGCAGCGAGGCTCGAAGAGGCTCCTTTCCACGTACTTGCAGAGCCTTTTGTCCTACCCGGACAGGCCCTTTGGCAATGAGCCTATCGTGGACAGGGGTGATGAATATGAACGGGTGGTGGCCACTCCGGTTGAGCTTTCACGGGATACAATTTTCAGCAAGGAGAACAGGCTGGTAGAATTGGTCAAGGAGGAACTCAAGCAGAAAAGGCGAGTTTTTGTTTTTTGCCACTTTACCGCCACAAAGGATGTTACAGAGAGGCTTAAGAGAATCCTCACGGACGATGGCATTAAAACCGAGATCCTCAAGTCTTCCGTGGCTCCGGAGAACCGGGAGCAGTGGATTCTGGACAGGGAAAAAGAAGGCGTTGAGTGCATTATTGCAGGCATTAAGCTGGTTGAAACAGGGGTTGATTTGCTTGCCTGGCCCACACTGGTGTTCTACCAGTGCTCGTATAACATTTACAGCTTAAGGCAGGCATCACGGCGCTCATGGCGAATAGGACAGACACAGGATGTGAAACTCTTTTACATGTTTTACCAGGATACTCTTTCGGAAAAGGCGCTCCAGTTGATTGGGAGCAAGCTCAGCGCAGCCCTCTCTATCGAGGGACAATTCAGTGAAGAGGGCCTTATGGCCATGACCTCCGGTGAGGATATGTCCGTGGCCCTCGCAAAGGCGCTGGTGGATAGTCTGGAAGGTGAAGGCGTTGAGCAGATATGGAAAAGCATCAATGAGGCCAACAAGAGGCCCGGGCAACACCAACAGACTATTGAATCATTTGCAGAGGATAAACACTATGAACAGGAACCACCACTCTCAGCTGAAAAAGCTGGAGATATGCCGCTGGACCCGAACAGGGTTGTTTTCGTGGACTTTGTGACCTTTCTGGGAAGACGCAAAAAAGTGGAGAGAAAGTCCATGAAGGCGCAGGAAATTGGTAAATCCCTTGAAGGAACAAAGATAGTGGCGCAGTTAGCGCTCTTTGGGTGATGAGGGAAAGGAGGGGCTTCTTTAATGGGGCCTCTCCTTTTCATTTATATAAAGGGGCGGAGATTTGATATAGGAAATTTCGACAAGTCAGGTCTCGGACATTTGTTACACCTACAAAGGGTGAGGAGTGGTCTGCGATGAAATTCGCTGATTTGCGGTTGAAATATGCAAAAATCCGGGGTGATTGTGAAATATCGATGGCAGTCAGGAATCGCCAGATTGGAAATTGTTATTTCAGGATCATGGCCCAAGTCCAGGCTACTCTCCTGTCGTGCCTGATGGAAGAGACTTGGGTTAGAGTCTCTTGTTTTTATTGCTTTATTTTCATCTGTGCACCCAAAGTCTCAGGCATTCCTATCAGCAAAGGAATGCGTACAAAAATATCCAGGGCAGCCACCATCAGAAACAGGTAATGTGGGCCGATATTATCCCAAATAGCTCCAGCCAAATAAGCTGCGGCGGCGGCAGAGAGCATTCTAAAAAATCGAGAGATTCCGATCCACCTGCCCATCTGCTCAGGGGGAACCAGCTCAAAATTCATAGCCCCGGTGACAACTAGATTTACGTTTATGAAACCTTGCAAGACACCAGCCATTACAAGAAAAATAGGGCCCGGCGCCCAGATAAGCATTAAATTGGAAACCCAGAAAAGGGGTGCCAATAAATAGAGAACTCTTTTCCTCCCAATCCTGTCAGCTATCCTCCCCAGAAGGATTCCAAGCAGAAAAGGCGTCAATGCAAAACCGGTGACCATTGCCCCCAGGATAAATTGATCAGCTCCTTTCACCTCACGCGCGAAGACCTGGGTAAAGGGAATAACCATAGCTTGTGGCAGGAAAGTTATAGAGTGGATAACGAGAAAGCGCTTTAAGCTTTGCCCCTGCCTGAATACTTGAGAAAAGTCTCTTAATAAGCTTGGCCCACTCCCACCTAATCTTCCCCAACTATGGTCGGAAAGCTGGAAGAATACAAGAAAAAATGTGCCAATGGTACCCAAAAGACTGATAAAAAACAGCGGCCTGATACCACTGACATTTAGCCCACCAAACGTGGTGACCAGCAAAGCTCCAATCATGGGGCCTACCATCCCCATTAAGCCTAAGGCTAGGGTCTCACAGCAGCTCATGGCCGTGACCCGATCTTCCTTTGCTAAAGAATTAGCGCAAATGACAGCGCAACTGTTCATACTCGTTGTAAATCCCACCCAGTATGCTAACATAGCGATGATAACAGTCTGCCAATTCTGGGCTATACCATAAGTAAAAAAAGAAACAACCAACAGACCGATACCCGCAAGGTAAATCCTCTTAGTACCAATCCTATCGATGAGCCATCCGGTGAAAGGACTCAGCATGGCAGCGGCACCCATTCCAACACTGTTAACTATTCCCAGCTGAGTACCGGTAGCTCCCAGAGCCACAGTATAAATAGAGAGGTAGGGAAGAACCATCTGGTAGAAGAGTCTATGTATGGATGACCGCGCTGCTGTTACTTTCCAATCGCGCTGTTGCCTGCTTAGGAAGCCAAGGCCTTTCGAAATAGCCCAAAGCATGGCTTGGCCTGCTCGCATCAGTTATCTCTCTCCAATGAAGTTGGTTCTATGAGGCATATGAGTCTTAAGTGTTCCATCAGGCATAAATAGACATCAGCTAAGAGTGGCAGGGTCAATAAACTGGCTCGTTTTTGTCTAATACAAGATGGATACTGCTGTTCACCCTCACTCAGAATTCTATCGATTTGCGGTGGAAACATGCAATGAAAAATGGGCGGCGAAATCCACAGAGTTCAGGAAGTACTTTGTTCACCATCAATTGATGAACAAATCTTTGCTCGAATCAAGCACTGCCCATTTGCTCAAAGAGTTAACTTTAATATTCACATGATAGTTTTCTCAGTTTTGAGTTTCTCACACCACAACCCTCGTCGTAAACTTCCTTCCGCACTGCCTGCATATCTTCAGCCTCACTTTCCCGTTAATTCGTTCTCGGTAGCCCTTCCAGACTGTTTTTGTTGAGCTGCAATAGGGACATTTATGCTTTCTTGCCATTGGTGCATCACCTCAAGCAAGAGAAATTAATAATGATTTATAAAGGTTCCGGCACCTGTGCTGAGACAATATGGAGAGAACAAGTCCTTTATTCTGAGATTTCCATTGCGATCTTGAATCTCTTTTTAGGGTCATCGAAACGAACCTTACTGGGGTCGAAGCGCTCTGGGTCAAGATTTTCCCCGGCCCACTCCAGCATTTGTTGATAATCTTCATGCTGGGGATCCATTATAATTTGCAAGAAATCCTCGTACCCTGGAACACCCCCACAATCCTCAGGCGGACATGCACGTTTACCAGCAACACATCTCGGATAAGGAATGCTTTTTTCGCGAGGAAGTATCTTTTCCAGTTTAATCTTATGCTCCCAGAAATCGCCGAAATCATACCTGTAATCTGCAACAGCATTTTCCAGTGAAAAGTAATCAGCCATTTTATACGCCCATCCCGGAAGGACTTCCCTGTCTTCATCAAATTCTTCATCTGGAATTCCTATGAATACTTTATTGCCAGTTGAAGGGCTGAGAATTTCGAACTCATGAAGATGGTAATCCAGCCAGCCCATGGCATCCTGGATGGCCACATGTAAATCCCAGAAGGTATAAGTCTCGGGCACGTGTATGCGCCGCCAGATTTCGGGCTTAATCTCATTCAAGGATATTTTGAATTGATAGACTTGATTAAATTTTTTTCTCATCATGTTTCCCGCTATTTGACTTAGTCTGTCTTATAACGCCATGGTCTCGGTGATTCCGAGCATAGCGTGTTTGGCTTGATCACAGAAACCCCCTAAAAGGCTTTCCCACGACCTTTTTTCGTGCCATGTGCGCCTCCTGGCGGTGATTAGAGGCGATTTTACCGCTTTCTTTTTGCCATGTCAACCAGCTCCAGATCCTGACGGGTTCAGGGTACCTGTTCTCGCGGATTTTTCTTGGAGTTGAGAAAAACCCGCTTCAGAGCGGGACCGGAGGTGATATCCATGAAAATAACCCTTGAGATAATCCGACGGGTTTTAAAAGAAGCCCTTGGCTTTGACAGCTTTGCAGCGAGTTTCATTTCCAGCGTACATGAAGACCCTACTATCCGAACAGCCTGCATCAACAAAGAGGGAAAGCTCTTGTACAACCAGGACTTTGTGAACCAGCACATCTCGTGCAAAGAAGACCTCTTCAGCCTGATATTTCATGAGTTGTTGCATCCCATGTTCGGCCACTTCATTTACGCAAACGGCGAAATGGAGAAGATCTCTGCAGACGCTATAATCAACGCAGCTATCAGCACCATCTATTCCAGGGAGTCGGCAGAGGGAAACCTGTTTAAAAAACTCTACCTGGCCAAAGGTCTACAGGGCATTTTGCGGCCCGGGAGCAGGATGTCCAGAAGCAGGTATAAGCGCGTGTACGAAAAGCTTTACCCCAGCTGGCATGAAAAAGAAGACGCAATGACTACCGGCGAGCTTATCCAGAGCCTCAAGATACTCACGCCAAAAGAGACGTTTGCGAAAGTCTTCCTTCTGGGCGCTCATGGTACACATGGTACACAGGATGGCTCTGCACCAGAGAAAAACTGGGCCGGGATGCCGCAGGATGTTCTCTCTCGGATAGCTGAGGAATACAAGAGAAGCATTTCCGAAAGAGCAGGAAAGCAGGCAGGCTTCAGCACAATTCTTTTGGATATGGTCATAAAGGCCTTGAGGACGCACCTTTCCATCAAGCGAGTCCTTTTGCAGAAGTTTGCGACAAAACGCAAGCTGGACAGGTTCAAGGAGCTTACGCATGCCCGGCGCACCACCGCATCGCCCATCCCGCTTTCCATATCCAAAAGGGACGTGGTGCTCTTATCCGCAGGCGTCAATCCCGTGTACTTCCACAACCAGCTTCAGCAGCCGCGACATCTCGACAGGGGGCTTGCCATCTACCTGGATGTCTCAGGCAGCGTCAACGAATATCTGCCAAAGATTCTTGGGATTCTCACAAATCTGAAGACCGAAATCAAAACCATCTTCCAGTTCAGCAACGAAGTGGTGGAGACTTCCTTTGAAGAGCTTCTTAAAGGCAGCATCAAGACCACGCATGGCACGGACTTTTCGTGCATCGCCCGCTCCATCCTGGAGCGTGGATTTGACAGGGCCATTATTATCACTGATGGATACGCCTCTATGGACGAAAATTTAATGGAGGAACTGAAGAAGCGTGGATTGGTTACCCTGACCATCCTCTTTGACGATGCACAGAGCTGCGAAGACTTTGAGATATTCGGCGACGTGGTGCACCTGGAGGACATCTGCACGTAAGGGCGCTGGATGCCATGACCTTATCAGCCTTCCCCTTTCCGTTTCAAGGGGTGAAAACGGAAAGGAGGTGCATAAAAATGATACTGGAAAAGTTAGGAGTTTACGGATGGAATGAGCAGGATGAAAACCTGGTCATGGCATCCCTGCTAACCGGAGACCCAATGCTGCTCATCGGAAACCACGGCTGCGCCAAGACCCACGTGGCCAATGCGGTTGCCCGGGCGCTCAACAAGCGTTTTTTGGTCTATGACGCTTCAAAGGCAATGTTCGAGGACGTGCTGGGCTATCCCAACGTGGAGAAGCTCAAGGAAGGCATCGTGGAGTACGTTCCCAGCAAGGTTACTGTGTGGGATAAGGAAATTATCCTCATAGATGAGCTCAACCGGGCGTTGCCAGAGCTTCAAAATCGCTGGCTTGAGATTATCCGAAGCCGCAAGATAATGGGCTTTGAGACCAAGGTGAAGTGGGTATGGGCTGCAATGAACCCCATGAGTTATTCAGCAACCCAGGCGCTGGACGAGGCGTTAATTGGACGGTTTGCCCTTTTCCTCTACCCGCCCGATGTGCTGGAGATGAGCGAGGAGAACCGAATCAGAGTGACTATGCACATCAACGGCGATGACGCCCCGGGCCTTGGAGAGTGGATTCATGGCGGCAACGGAAAGACCATCCATGACAACGTGGTTCAAAAAAGCGGCAGGGAGATGTACGAGATACTTCGAAAGGCTGCTCAACACTTCAAGCGGCTTCAAGAAGAGCTGCACACACTGCCCGAGTTTCTGGCAAAATTCAGCATGCTCCTGATGCGGGAGACAAAGGGAAAAGTGAGCCTGGACGGACGCAGGCTGGGGTTTATCCACAGAAACATCCTTGCTAATCGGGCAGTGGAGCTGGCAAAGGCCGAGACATGCTCTGCGAAGCTCCCATCCTTTGTGGAGTCAGCCAGGTACGTTGTCCAATGCAGCATACCGGTTGGGCTCAATGAGACATCGGCCGATAAAGAGGAGATGGCGCACAAGATGGAAATCTGCTTCGACCTGCTCAATAGCTACTTCGCAGAAGGCTCTCCCATGGGAAAGGTAAACAGGATATATGAGCTTTTCACCACTGATGATGTAATGCGAAAGGCGCAGATTCTTCTCAAGGAGAACCTGGGCGAGTTTGCTGCATCCAGGGCATGGACGGATATGGTGAACGGCAGTGACGATATCACCCCGCTCGCCTACACAGCCCTGCAGGTTGAGGCGCGAAGACCTGGGACCATCCCGGCTGAGTTATTGGAAAATGTAAGCCAGAAGATATCAGGCAGCAGGCTTTCAACCGCATGCATCCCGGCTTTGCGGGGCGAGTCCATTGAGTACATCGAGAAGGTGGAGGCCCTTCTTGAGCATGGCTCTGACCTGGGACGGCTCATGGCGTTCAACCGGGTAAGCTCGCTTGCTGCAAATGAACGGATTACGCCTGCTGACATTGAAGAAACTCGAAGGCTCATCCATCAAGATATCGCAGCGTTCAACGCTCTCATTGAAAAAGGAGGTGATGCGCAATGAAAACCTTCAAGCTATGGCTGGAACCTGACCAGGAGATACCGAGGTTTAAGCGGCTTACGTTCAAGATAGTCGAGGTGCCGCTGGCCGATGTCCTCACCAAAGGAATCCACCCCTGGCAGCCACCCTACGACCGAGACAAGCTCTGGGAGAGTTTCATAAAAATCCTCAACAGCCAGGATTTTAAGCCAAAGGAGTTGGAGCAGTTCAGCTATTGCGAGGATATACGAGAGCCCCACGCGTCTTACTATCATAACGACTCTGCCTTTGAGGAGACCCTTAGACGATTACAAGAAAGCATTTATTTCATAGATTCCCTCTCGTACACAGAGCTCCTGGAGATTGCAAAGGAAAACTTGAGGAAGACCTGGTCCCACAAGATTGCCTACCGATTGCTGGACAGCACTTCCTCCGGGTTCGATGAGATGCGCTCGTTCGTAAAGAAGAAGGGCAGGCATATCAAAATATCGGGCTATGCGGATTTCGATAGCTATGACCTGGGGCAGATACTTAACCTTGAGGACTTTGAGGGTGAAGACACTATTCTAATAAGCGAGGGTATACCGCTGGGTAATTTCCGCTCCGCACGGGTTATCGAGAAAGTGACGGATGACCGGGGGCTTCTCAAGCTCAAAGAGAGCATCGATGATTTTCGGATTACCGCTAAAGACAGGGATTCTTCTCATGATGAATGGCTCACCTACAACTGCACGCGTAGAGGCGATGTCATACGGTTCATACCAGAGCTGGAGCCGGCAAAGCGCGACATGGCACAGAAGATAGCATCCCGGTGGCGGGATGACAATGGCAGGTACTGTTTTTCCGCCCACATATCGCGAGTGAGCGAAATGATAGAGCAAGAGGGCTTTGGCATTTCATTTCCGACCCTGCATTATGAAAATCCCAGGGGGCAGGCAATATCCTCGGCGTCTCTGGCGGAGTCAGCGGTGCAGCTTTTTTGCGCGGGGTTTTACCTCACGTGCTGGGCATCCAATGATGAGATACGAGCGGTTCTGAGAAACCACGGGCTGAGCATGACCGGCAGGAAAGAGGAGCTTCTGGAGAAGCTTGCGTCCCTCGCCGCCAGAATCTATGAGGAAAAAGAGCATGAGTTGGACGGATATTTCAGCACCAATCGGTTTATCCGGGTAGGCGATGACTGCCGGGGCAGATATGGGAGCTTTCCTGTGCTGCACGAATTGGATGTGAGAGAGATGGTCTTGGCCATGTACATCATCAAACACTTGCGGGGCAACGCCATACTGGAAGCGCGGCATAGCAATGAAACATTTGATGTGGTTTCGCTGGCCCACGCGCTCGTCAAGAGAGAGGTCTCTGCTTCTGGTTATTTCATGCGGGTGGGATGATTTGGATAAGGATGAAAATCGTGTCGGAAGGCAAAACCTCATCTGCTCAGCGCCCAACTCAGAAAGCGGATTGAGGAGTTAACGAAGTCGTGGGTGAACACGCCATTTCGCTTTAAAACAAGTAAAATAGAGGTAAAGATACGCCCCCGACCTCACACAGTTAATCCTTTTGGAATTTCCGATCAAAGCTCAAGGGATAAGCTATCTGATTTTTAAGCTGTGAGATCTTCTGATTCCGAATTGTCGTGGCATATTGGTTTTGGTACTACTCTCTTAAGTTTGTTAAGTATTCGAAGGACGTCGTCAGTCTTCTTCTTTAGGGAGTAATTTTCACCTACTGGCTTTTCCAGGGTGTCTTTCAATTCCTTATTTTCCAAAATCGCACTCTTTGAATTGCCGCAATGCCCGCCATCTCTTATTGACTCTAATAATTTATTTGCTTTAATGAAGTCTCTTTTCCCGAGACTCAGCGGCCTAATAAGTTTCAAAAAGAGCAAATTGCGTTCACATGCCGGTTCGCTGTCTGCCAACTCAAACGCCGTTTCTGTGTCGATGCTATCTTCTTGAAATGCTTTTCCTATTTCCTGATTCCCTTCTTCACAGCCCATTTCCAAGAGTTTTAAGGTCCTGCTTCTCTTGAACTCATCAACATATTTACATATAACGTGGCCGCGGAGTTTATCACGAATAGCTTCTATATCACTTTCTATAATATTCCTAATTCCTATCCGAAGAAAAATACCCTCTAAAACAGGTTTCTTATAAAAACAGTCAAGATAAAAAGCGACGCCGTAAGATAGACCAGAGAGAATACTATGGCATTTCAAGACTTCAAGCAATTCTCTTGCAGTCTCAAAATCTCCTTTTCTAAAAGAGCTTTTTATTTTGTTTAATATTGACTTAGCTACACCCCCAGTTAACGCTTGTATTCTCTCGAAATCGAGCTTTCTCCGCAGATCTTCTAACTCTTCTAGACAAAATGTTTCTTGCTTCAATTCCAACGTTATATTGATCAGTTCATTTACGCAATAAAAACAAGAATGTAAATGATCGTTTACTATTAAATTCTCTTCTTCAGATAAAGTATCAAACAGATACCCTATGATGTAATACTCAGTTAAACAAGCGGGCCCCTTGAATTGCTTTCTAAATTTATGATAGTCCTTGCCAAACTGAGTTATGAATGTATCGATATTATTATTCATCATTGGCCTCAGTCATAAACGGTTATAGTACGTTAAAAACTCTTGAAGCTTTTTCTCCAATCTATATTTTAACCTTCTAACGTTGTTTTCGTTTGTATTCATAAAGTCAGCGATTTCTTTAATATCCAAATCTTTCATACGAAGTGCGAGCAATTGTTTTAGTCTTGGAGTCAAACCATTTGCAAACTTTTTTAATAAATCGCATTTTTCAGACAACAGCAGTGCTTCTACAGGACTAATCGCATCCGATTGAATTACACAATCAAGGTTAACTTCATTGTTTGTCACCCTTGGACTCATTAACGTTTTGTCTGCATTAATATTAGGCGGAGGCATGCTTCTTGAAGCACAGCGCCAATGATGTGGTTTTTCTCTTCTTAAATAGTCAAGAATTGCCCCTCGAATTTTAATAGTTGCATAATAAGCAAAATTTGATGATATTTTCTCATCATATTTTTGACAAGCTCTTAAATAACCTACAAATCCTTCACTCACCAAGTCGTCCAATTCCACCATCCCTTTGGGAAGCCTTACATATATACTCTTGGCCAAGTACCTAACCAGCCTATCATATTTCTCGTGTATTTCATAATTCATTATATGTCGCTATCCAGATGACCAAATGCATCAAAACATTTTTTGTTTAATCTGCTATTTCCTTATTGTCAAGCGAAATTTATCCTTATTCAAGGCCATGTCGCAAATCACTTCAGTGAAGTGGAATTGCATGCGCGATTTTTCGGAGGGTTTTGTCTTCAGGTGCATAGAACGTTCCGAATTCTGAGGGATGCGAGTGGGAAGTTGCTTTGCGCCGTTGAGGTCCATTCATTAAAGTATCTGCGGTCCCATTCAAGTATATGAGTATCAAGATATTGTCCCTCTCAAATGCGATGGCGGTTATGGACAAACTGATGCCCCATGGACATATAGTACCGTGAAGCTCACATGTGGAAACCACTCTCCTGGGAACCTGCTGATGATATTTAGGTTATCCAGGAGAGATTTGAATAGATGGGTGGTTTTCGACTCTGAGAACGGACCTCTTGCATCCACGTTATAGCCACTCATCTCCTAAGCCAGGAGAAAACCGAGTGGATCGTCTGAGCATAAACCATATTCTTTTCTGATCCCCCCAGTCAAAAAGGTTAATTTTCTGGAATCAGGGTATATTTCAACTGATGTCGTTATTGAGAATCTCTCTCAATGTACCAAAAAAGAGTGCGCAGACGATATGAGTTAGTAGAAGATTGAAAATTGGCCGAGTAAACCTTTCAGAGAAAACCTAACCGACATTGATCTTCAACTATTTAATTTCTCGTGGTTTTCCGCACTAATAAAGGAGGTGATCACAAAGAAAGGGGCCGACAAGAGGAATGCCAGCCGCAAGACTTCTTCCGGCGTTCGCCCCGGAGCCCTCTCCTCTGACATCCGTGTTTTTATTCTACCATGCATCTCTCCGGGTTGCAATCCGATTTCATCTCGACCCCACAACTCTGTTTTGTCCCCTTTTTTCTTATCAGCGGGGCTTTCAGCCCCACTACCACCGCGCCGGTCCACCCGGCGCATTAGAGGAGGATTAGACCATGATTCAGTGCCCCTCGTGTCAGCAGTATATTGAGGACTCCCAAGGATCATGCCCGGTGTGCGGGTGGAAACTCCAGTTGTCCGCTCCTGGCCAGAGCCGAGTTTCATTGGTTCAGGCGCCCAGGAGACCTAAGATTCAAGCTGCGGTTCTTCTAGCGATGCTGGTGGATGGCACGGGCTCAGCATATCAGTTCGCCATCGGAATTTTGATGATGATCCAGCAGATCCTCACGGCAACAGCGGCAAAGGCCAGAGAGGTTAGGGTCTTCACCCAGATTCACCGCGACGAAGAATACGCTGAGATGCCGGAGGTGATCACCAGCGCCGCCGACATCCACCAGGCAATAGAGGATTCCAAGAAAATCCAATTTTTTGGCGGTGGAGATGCCTCCGAAACACACGCGGACGCTATCGTGCGCGCTCTTCAGAAAGCACCCTGGATAAAAGACTCCCGTGTTGGCCGCAACGTGATCATCCTGTTCACCACGGCCGACACCAAGCCGCTGAGGTGCGGCAGGACGCTTGAAGAGCTGGGGGAGGCCATCCAACAGAGAGGCATCCTTTATTACTGGATAGGAGAGCCGGCAAGACAACTCGAAAGAATCTGCCAGGCCGCAGGTGGAATGTTCCTGCCCATTACCAACGATCCTGATCCCAGGGACTGCCAGATGGTGGCTGCCGCGTGCTCGGCTTCCATAATTCAGACCGTCGGTAGCGGGATTACCAGCCCCATGATCGTAGTCAATCAGGAAATGGAGGTTGCGCGATGACACAGGGAAATGCGTTCCAGACAATCTCGATCATTTCAAGCGGCGTACGAAGGCCAAGCTGGAGTAGTGTGCCGAAGAGACAGAACGTGGTCTGTGTGCGGGACGCCTCCAGCTCCATGCAGGGGGAGAAAGCGAAGCAGGCCTCAGCTGCGAGCTTTGAGATGGTTGATGGTCTCTCTTCACCGGTCAACAAGGACGCATTTACCGTTGCACTTGTTGACTTTTCAGATACAGCGCAGGTCGTTTGCCCGCTGCAAAAGGCTACCGTGTTGAAGGGCCGCATGCCTCCTATATCCACTGGAGGCGGCACCAGCATCACATCCGGCCTGGAAGATGGCATGAGAATTCTGAGGGAGCGCGATGGGCAAGGCCAGAAAAATATTCACCATTTCAGGCCAGTTGTAATCCTGTTCAGCGACGGCTGCCATAACGTTGGGCCCCATCCGAGGAAGGTAGCCGAGGAGCTGAAAAAGATAGCCGATATCGTCACCGTTGCTTTTGGGAGCGATGCGGATGAAGGCTTGTTGCGAGAACTCGCCTCCAGCCCCCAGCATTTCTACCGGTGCGCCAGCGGGAGGGAGTTGAGACGGTTCTTCGCAGCAGTGGGCGAGACCCTCACCGCCACCATGACGGCCGGAGTAGAGGCTACCAGGGCGCTCACCATGATTCATAAGTGAGAGAAAGGAGTTTGGCCATGAAGGTTCCACCGAGTCAAGAACAGCTTGATTACCTTCAGTCCATTGGCACCTCCCCATCATTTTCGAAGGAAAACAAGGCGCCTGCATCTACAAAACGAGGTCAAAAGCGCTCCCAGGAGTCTGATCTCCCCTGGTGGTGCGTTCCGCTCTTGTTTTTCATCATAATCGTTCTTTTGAAAAGCTGCTGAAGACCAAGGGCGGGCTAACGCATGGCAGGCAACGGGAATAAGGAAAAAAGATGAAACACCCCATCGAAACAGTGCCAAAGAGATCCGAGACGGCAGGCTATGAATGGCGTTACCGAGACGGTCACAGGATGCCGGATACTGAATCCCTGCAACAAAGGCTTATCCTGCACTGCCAGAATCTTGATTACCTGAAGAGCAAACCGCGGGCTCCGGCAAAGCGGTGGGATGCGGGGATGTATTCGCTGAAAGGCAATGTAAGGAAAACGAATGAGGACTGCGGGGTGTGCTTCGTTATAGGGGGGTACCAGGTTTTGGTTGCAGCCGATGGATGCGGAGGACTACCCCATGGAGCCCGGGCCGCTTACCTGGCCACTTTAACCGCAGTTGCCTGCCTGGTCCACGAATGCCATCGGTCAAGGATGCGAAATCCTGAACAGGCTGCTTTTAGGGCCATTGCCCGGGCTTCCCGACGGCTGGCCGAAGAGGCTCGGCGCATGAATCTTAAGGGTGAAGGGCTCCGGACCACCCTTATCGTTGTCATTGGGAGCAAGACAGAGTTCAGCTTTGCCTATATCGGAGACGGAGGCGGCTGGGTTCAGCGAGCCTCAGGCGTCCTGGAGAGCTTCCTTGTTCCCCAGAGGATAGAGCGCAATGTCCTGTCCGCTTCTTTAGGGCCCGATATACAAGGGGAACCGGTGGCCGGCCACATGGAGAGAGTCCCAGGCGATCTGTTGATTGTTGGGACAGATGGGGTCTTCGACTCCGTGGATAAGGGTTTCGGAAAAGACGTCCTCCAGTGTGCTTTTTGCAGCCAGGGCGACCTTTAGGAGACAGCTAACCGGGTGGTGGAGGAGCTATCCTCTTTTCAAGACGAGGCAGGGTATATCTGCGATGACAACATGACCTTAGGCCTGATGGCCGACGGGGCTGCCCCCAGGCTGGCACCCGGTTTCTGGGCACCATGCAAGCAGGAGATGCCGCCATGCTCGCCAGTGGACAACTCGTAAAATCCGACTCGGGAAAGACAATAAAGGCTCAAGAGCTTATCAAGGCAGGAGGCCAGGGCCAGGCCTACCGGGCAGTAGAGATGAACAGCGGGGAAAAGGGTGTCCTGAAAATCTTCCACAGCATCCTGGCAACCCATGAGACTCTTAAGCGCTCTCAATTTCTTATAAGCCTCAAGCTCAACCAGGCGTCGCCACTCTTCAGAGCACCAGTGGAACTGATCAATGAGAGTGGGCTTATGGCACATTACGCGCCCTTGGCGCCAGGGCAAACCCTGGAGGATTTACTGGAAGGGCCCATCTTCCCGCTGCGGGAGGGAATTCAACTTGGCATAGCCATATGCCAGGGGCTGGAAATTCTCCATGCCCGCCGGATAGCTCACGGCGACGTGCAGAGCGGCAACCTGTTCGTGCATCGGAGCGGCACCGTGTTCGAGGCTTTCCTCATTGACCTGGATAATTTTAACGCTCAAGGGGTGCCCGCGCCA
The DNA here is from genome assembly GCA_964611635.1 of uncultured Thermodesulfobacteriota bacterium. Lineage (GTDB taxonomy): Bacteria > Desulfobacterota > JAFDED01 > JAFDED01 > JAFDED01 > JAFDED01. The sequence continues at coordinate 3,932 of CAZTAS010000068.1, read as the reverse complement.
CCATCTGTCGGACACGACCTCTATATGGCACCAGAACTGAGAGAGGCCCTGGCCCAGAAAAAGCCGGCCATCCCCGATATTCAGGCTGAGCTGTTCTCCCTGGGAGTGGTGATGCACGAGGTGATCCTCCAATTCCATCCAGCTGCCGGGGCTGACGACGAGGCCTCGTTTCATCAATCTATGTGCTCGGGTAAGTGGGTCCATGACCCGGAAAACGGATGGAAACACCATTTAGTGGGTGGATACCCTCCCCAGGTGCTGAACCCGCATCTGATGGGGCTTCTGCGCAGGAGCTTCAGCATGGATCGAGCGGCAAGACCTGCTGCCGGAGAGTGGAGGGGGGCGCTGAGAGAAGCGCTTGACCAGGTTGATCTGTGCACCTCGTGCGGAATCCAGAGCCTTACGGATCTCTCCAGGTTCCCATGCCCCTTCTGCGGATTCATGGATCACAGCATGAGGATCATACTATCAAGCGGAAAAGTGATTCCCCTGCATGACGGGGAAACCATGGTGGGCCGGAAAGACCTGGGAGGGTCCATGTACGTGAGCTCGCAGCATGCTGTTTTCCGCAGTATAGGGGCGCAGACGTACTGCGAGTCCATTGGAAAAAACGGCACATATCGGCTGGCCGGTTCAAGATGGCGGCGCCTTCCCGACGGAAAACCGGTGCCGGTCCAGAAAGGCGACAGGCTCAGGCTGGCCGACGTGGATGCACTGATTGGCTGACCGGAGTTGGCTTCATGGAGGTTTCAATGACACTTACAAAGACGCTTTTACCCGGAAAAACAGGAATTTTTAGCCGACTGCGGCCATGGCACTACCTGGGCTTCATCCTGCCCTCGGCGGTGGCGCTGGCCGCTGTCCTGACCGTGCTTCTCAGACACGAACCCGAAGTAACCCCACGGCTCGATTCTCACCCCATCGAAACGACTGAGCCCCGAGTATCCTCCGAACAGCAGGCTGTCATGGATGCCTTTCTGCGGTGGAAGCGGGCCATTGGCCTGGGGGACAGCTCTCTTCTTTCCTCCTCGTACTCGCATAAGTTTACTGGACGAGGCACTACCACCAGGGAGAAACTCCTGCATGATTACGCACGGGTTTTCCAGGAGGCAACCTCCATCGTCATGCAGCACCACAATGTCCAGATACGTGTCTATGGAAATAGAGCGAGCCTTTCCGCTGAACAGTACGTGTGGGCAGGCTCCCATCATGACTACGGAGTGCTCCGGCTCACCTTCACGCTGGAAAGCGATGGTGTGTGGAGGATCGTGGAGCACCATTGGCGACCGTATTACGGATTGTAGGAGGAATCGGCCATGAGAAAGACAGTCATTCTTTGGATCATCCCGGTGCTGGCGCTGTCCGGATGCTTTCCCGCCCAGCAGCCGGCGCATGTTTACCATAACGTTTACATCCAGCAACGGTCCCCAGCATCTGACCCTTCCAGGGAAAATAAAAAAGTCATAAAGCGAAATAAGGACGGCTATCTCCATGTGGAGGAGCGAGAGCAATCACAATAGAGGAGCGAGCAATGGACCCTTTTGGACATGAGGACCCGTTTGAGGCCAGGGATCCTTCCGGCCACGAATCAAAACCCATTTTCGGTGGGATATTCGTGCCGCCAGGGATGACACCGGGGCCGCCGAAAACAGAGCCTCCCGGGCTTTTTGACCGCATCCTCAAGTATGCCATCAAAATAATAGGGGCCCTATTGAGCTTCTATTTGATCGCTATCTTGCTGATCTACGTGTATCCAACCATAGTGGCGGCTTTTGTGACCGCGCGGCGCATCAGCAGATATTTTTTGAAATTCTACTGAGCAGGAGGAGGAACAATGGAAGGAAGCGATTTCTTCGAGAAAATCATAGTGACGAGGTACACCGACGGCCAGACCGGAAAGGAGACCCCTATACACTACATGAATCCTGGAAATCTTCTTATAGTGGGCGACAGGATCATTCCGGTGGGCTACGTGTCATTTCTTCACTCCACGGAGCGGGGACTCATTGCAGGAGAGGCCAGGATCATGATCCCGTGCGCATGTGGCCATGTGGTTAACCATCCTTCGCGCATAGGGGGATTTTGTTTTTCATGTCAGCTCCCCCTGTGCACATCATGTCTAAGGACATGTATATTTGAAAACAAGTTATGCTGTCCAAATTGCTCGGTAGTCATTGAGGACGAGCATGGAAAAATAACGGTTTCCAAGGCGGCGAGAGACAAGATAGTTTTATGGCGCGCCAGGGCAAAAAAGGCAGCTGCCAAAAGACGGCAATCCCTGGCCGAGAGATTGCTCAATCAGAATCTTCTGAAAAAGGATGAGTAGGTTCATCCTTTAAAGGGCGGCTCTTGTGAAGGGGGATGTGGTGGATGTGCTTGCTCCTGAAAAGAGAGAAAGAATAAGAGACGCGGCTTTCGGATATCCATATGAAAATAGGGTTATCAAAATGAAACCTTCCTCCCTCATAGACCTCAAGCGTGTATCCGAACTAACGGGCTTTTCCATGTCTGCCTTGCGGAAGAGGATTGCGCGGGGGTCTTTGCCTGTGCGCATCTTCAAATTTGGGCATTATAAACAGTCTCGAATACGGTTTTCCGAAGATGAGGTGCTGGGGTGGATTGAAAAAAGAAGGGTGTAATTTTGTCGATGGTGTGGTATTATCGCTCCAGAAAGGGGGTAATGATTCCACGCCGTTATCCTTCCCTGGCACCGGGAAGGAGGAATGAAGTGGGAGTTTTTCAGAAGTACAGAGATTCAAAAGATCGTCCGAGAGGACCCTGGTTCGTTCAGTACCCTGACCGGATTGACCCGCAGACAGGAAAAACGATCTGGAAGACCATCAAGCACGGATTCTCCAAGCAGGCTGCACAGCGGTTTCTGGAGGCCAAGAAAACCGAACTTCTGGATCGGAAGGACCGAGGCATTGCGCACCAGAAGCCTCTAACCTTTCAGGAACTGATGGACAAGCATCTGGAGAGGCCAGACGTAAAGGCAAAGTCCAGTTATAGGAACATGCTCTTCCAGGGAAGGGCGCTCAAAGAGTATTTTGGTTGTCAGCGCGCCGACCGAATCGTTCCGGGCGATGCGGAGACATTTAGAGGCGCCATGCTAACAAAGGGTTACTCACCAGCATATGTTAATCGGCACATTGCCCTGATGAGGCGGGCATACAATCTCGCCATCCGGGACAGGCTGGTGGACCGGAACCCGTGCCTCGGAATAAACCAACTTTCTGAGAACAATGAGCGGGATCGGGTATTGTCCTTCGATGAATGGCAGCGTCTTCAGAAGGAGTTGGCACCTCACGTGTTGGCACTGGCGAGATTCGCGTACTATACCGGCATGCGACTTGGGGAGATTCTTGGATTGACGTGGGACCGCGTGAATGTCAAGGAAGGCTGGATCCAGCTCAGGAGCGAAGACACCAAGACCAAACGCCCGAGAAGGGTGTATCTCACACCGCAGGCGTCGGACGTTTTGAGAATGGTTGCCCAGGTTCGGTCAATCAAGAGCAGGATCGTGTTTCTTTACAAGGGTAAGCCAGTGTCAAGCATCAAGACCGCCTTTAGGGCAGCCTGCCGGAGGGCAGGCATTGACGCCTTTCATTTTCATGACCTGCGGCATTGCTTTGTAACGAACATGCGACGAGCTGGCGTTCCTAAGTCGGTGATCATGACAATGACGGGGCACAGGACAGAGAATATGTTCCACCGCTATAACACGGTGGACGAAGACGACATGAAGGCAGCCCTGGAAAAAGCTACTGCCTATTTTCAAGGGAGCGATTACTCCCTGGTTACTCCCTCAAAAGAAAAGGACCTGGAAGCATGACGAGAGAGGACTTCCAAGTCCCCGTGATTATTAGATATTGTTGGTGCCGAGGGACGGAATTGAACCGCCGACACGGGGATTTTCAGTCCCCTGCTCTACC
>CAZTAS010000067.1:0-27086 GCA_964611635.1 uncultured Thermodesulfobacteriota bacterium | reverse complement strand
ACTTGACGCCTATGGCGCTTGCTGCAACGTCACCATGTCATCGAAACCTTTCCCCTCACCGGGAAACGAGGGAGGCCCAGGCGCCCCAAAGTAGTAGCCTGCCCAACTTTGCGGTACGGAAAGGTGATAAAGAAACGGAATGAAAAACGATGCATGGTTGGCATTTTCAAACGGGCGATCTTTGGGGATGTCCCCTTGCAAGGGATTCAAACGGTGTGCATCGAACGGCACAACTTAAATCTGCGACACGAGAACCGAGGCTTGACCCGCAAGACGATCGGCTTTTCCAAGAAGGCCGTCTGGCTCGAAAGGCAGATGCACTTGTACCAGGCCTACTTTAATTGGGTACGCCCCCATCGTGGCCTTGCCCAAAGCCTCATCAGCGCTGGTGTTCACCGATGGCTTCGCCGAACACCTGCTATGGCTACCTGCCTGACCGATCATATTTGAACACTCAGAAAACTCATGTGCTTTAAATTAATTATAAACGAATAGAGGATCATACCTAATTTTTCTTGACAAATTATTTGATGTTGGGAATTATTGGATTATCCAGTTACTCATTTATCCAGTAATCGTATTTGAAGACTAAAAAAGCGAATTAATTGAGAGCGGAAGGCTGGATTAGAATGGAAGAATTTTATGTCTCGATCGATCAAAGAGTTGGTATGGAAAGAAACGATGAAGAATGGCTCCGTCCAATTCATAATACAAAGCTGTACGAAGAAATCATCAAGCTTATCAGAGATCAGATTGCCTCTGGGAACCTCAGACCCGGCGATCGTTTGCCATCCGGACGTAAGCTCTCAGAAAAGCTTATGGTCAGCCGGGCAGTGGTACGCGAGGCCATGCGCATTCTTGAGTTCATGGGAGTTGCCAAAATTCGACCCGGTGGGATGCCTGTTCTTTTGGATAGGCAGAATAATGATATGCTGATCGATGCACTGGATACGATATTGAAGCCAGATAAAGACATAATTATGGACCTGATCGAGATTCGATACTTAATTGAGCCGACCATAGCTCGGCTTGCGGCGGAAAGGGCTAATTCGAAAGATCTGGAGAGATTGAAAGACACTTTAGAGCAGATGGAAGCAGAGATTGACGCTGGGGATTTGGGCATCCAAGGATCAATGAATTTCCATTACTCTCTTGCAAGGAGCACCCATAACAGAGTGGCCATGAGGATTATGAACATACTTATTGGGATCTCTGAAGAGCTAAGGGCATTGTTCTATAGGACGCCAGGCAGACCGCGGGTGTCCCTCGATCAGCATAGGAATATCCTTGACGCCATGATTCTAAAAGATTCCCTAGAGGCCGAGGCTGCCATGCGAGAGCATTTTAAGAGTTTGGCGGATGACATAAGAATGATGACATAAGAATAAAGTGTGAAACAAAAATCCAACAAAGGGGAGAGGTGTGACAAGCACAAATATATAACAGGAAAAATTCGAACTCCATGTAAACTATTTTAGTGAAAAGATGGAAATTTCATTTTGCTTTTCAAGAATGAAAGTTTGACTTTTTGCATCGAGCTGTAATTAATGTGGAAAGAAGGAGAATAAAATGGGATTAAAAGCCAAAAAAGCGATGATTATCGGTATTGACTGTATGATTCTTCCAATCGTAGATCGGCTCACTCAGGAGGGAAAACTTCCAAACATAAAAGCCCTAATGGACAGAGGAGTCACAGGAGAAACTTGGCCTGAATATCCAACCGCGACACAACCAAATTGGAACGTAGTGCAAACAGGTGCTTATCCGGGAACGAGCGGGATTTACGACATGACCATTCATGTTCCCGGTGATCCGCTTGACGAAGTCAGGATTGGTGCTTCCTTTGATTCGGAAACCAATAAGGCGGAAACAATATGGCAACTCGCTGATCGCATGGGAAAGAAATGCTTCCTGTTCAAATTTCCAGGAACTTGGCCCCCTTCCATCAAAAATGGATATCAAATTGATGGACATTGTGCCCCTGCCGGGATTCTCCATCACAATTATGGTTCATCGAAGGTCGCTATTCACCCTTCATATTTTTATTCAACTGAAGAATTCCGCCGTTATCACAAAACCGAGTTCAAGCCCGCTGCTGGTTGGAGAGGACTCCCGGAGAGTAAACAACCGCCATTGGAGACGGAGTTGCCAATTGCGCCTGGAGAAGGCCAAGCGATGTTTTACGGCGTGATCATAGATTCAGAGGGCAAGGGTTACGACACGCTCATTATCGATCAGAATAAGGATGCCACAAACCCTGCTGGAAGAATTAAGGTTGGCGAATATAGTCCCATGATCAAGTCAAAATTTGCTGTTCCGGACAAGCCTGATGAAGGTGCTTTTCGGATCAAGTTAATGGAGCTTTCCCTTGATGGGAAGCGGTTCAAACTATACTCAACTCAGGTTTATCCAACCAAGGGTTTCACTTATCCAGAATCTTTAGGGCCGGAATTGGTTTCAAAATTTGGTCCGTTTATAGAGTATACCGGGCTTCAACCGTATGCCTTGGGGTGGATTGATGACAAGACATTCCTGACCGATGCCGAATATCATACTCGATGGATGGAGCAAGCGGCTGGTTATGTGTTCTCCAATTACGACTGGGACTTATTCATGATGCAATGGCATCCTGTGGATTTCTCGGAACACTTGTTCTTTGACTATAATCCTTCTTGTTTTGCATATGACCCGAAAGTTGCCGATCAAAAAAGGAGTGTGGTGGATCGCTGTTATATGTTGGCTGATCAACTTATAGGAAGTCTTGTCCGTCACGCTGGCGATGACGCTCTGGTTGCGGTCGTGTCCGATCATGGTGTAGTTCCTGCTGTCAATGAGTTTATGATAAATGATATCCTTTCCAATCGCGGGTACCTGAGCCTGAAAAAAGAAATAAGAAACGGACGGGAATGGCTAATCCCCGACTGGTCCAAGACGAAAGCATGGGCTCAGGCGGGATGGTCTGTACAAATTCACATAAACTTAAAAGGGAGGGACCCTGATGGAATTGTTGAACCTGGAGAGGAATATGAAAAGGTTAGGGAATCGATTATCCATGATCTTCATAACGTAATGGATACGAAAACCGGCAAGCGCCCGGTACTAATGGCTCTCAAAAAAGAACATGCCAGGCCATACTTGCATCCTGGCGACTTGTCCGGAGACGTAATTTATGTCCTGGATGTGGGCTACGAGGCATCGGGAGTGCTTCGCCCGGATCTTAGAGAATTTGAAGAGCCCCATTACGCTGGTATTCATTCTTCTGTTTTGCCAAATGCCCAACTAGATGAAGGGACCATCCAATCAATGTTCATTATAGGAGGTCCAGGCATCAAAAAAGGCATCAGAATGAAGAATGAAACCCCTTTAGTGAATTTTGCACCCACAATAGCTTATGCCCTTGGATTGCCACCTTTAGCCAATGCAGATGGGACGCCTTTGGTTTCCCTGTTTGAAGATTGAAGGCCAACAACCAACCATGAAAGGAGGAAAAAATGAGATTAGGGAAAAAGATGATCATAGGAGTTTTTGTCTGCCTGGGTTTGATGAGCTTGATTGTTTCCAATTCCATCCTTGCTGGTGAATACCCAACCAAACCGGTAAAAGTCATTGTCCCTTGGGCAGTAGGTGGCGGTACCGATACGTCCACAAGAGCGTTGGTAAGTGTTATGGGGAAATATTTTCCTCAACCCCTAATAGTCGTGAACCGTCCCGGGGGAGCCGGCACCGTGGGGATGACGGCAATCTGCAAGGTGAAGCCCGACGGCTATACAATTGGTTCAAACGCATGGGGACCCATGATAACACAACCCTCTCTCAAGAAGTTACAGTACACAGAGAAAGATTATATTCCTATCATGCAAACTTATTCTGCTCCACGAATCCTGTGTGCCCATCCCAGCCGACCTTATAAGACCATGAAAGAGTTTATGGATTATGTCGAGAAACATCCGGGAGAGGTCAAAGTGGGAGTCGCTGGTGTTGGCACGACCGGACACCTGGCAATGCTCCAGATTGAATCGGAATATGGGGTAAAGTTCACAAATGTTCCCATGGTAGGTGGAGGTCCGCAAAAGGTCGCGGTTCTCGGTGGACATGTCGATGTCGCACCAGTAATTACCGGTGAGGGAGGGCCGTTAGTCGAGGCTGGTAAATTAGTGGCCATGGGGGTTTTTGATACTAAGCGATTTCCCCTATTTCCAAACATTCCAACACTTGCAGAACAGGGATACCCGGTTGAAAGCGGCGTGGCTAACTTCATTTTGGTGCCTGCGGGGACACCGGATCATATTGTCAAGTTTATTCATGATAGCTTTAAAAAAGGACTGGAGGACCCGGTTTATCAAAAATTAATTACAAAATTGAAGTTTAACGTTGCCTACCTCTCACCTGAGGAAAGCCGGGCGAAGTTGGAAAAATTCCGCAAGCTTTACGCAAAATTAATTGAAAAGATGGGTCTGAAGAAAAAATAGCAGATCTTCTCATAAATTATTGCGCGATGGGGCCGGGCTTCTCTGGGGGATGATGTCTTGGCCCCAATATTTATCCCTATTCTTATGATGTTCATTTTAAAAGTGTCTATATTTCAGCAATAAAGAACCCGAAATTACAATCCTATAAGCAAAAATTGATGAGATCCGAATATATTATTGCATTGATTTTGATTTGCCTGGGAGTTTTTGTTTACATGTCCACCTATTCAATTCCTCTGATGGTGGCTGTTGAAAAATCCGGTGTGGTTAATTCCCGTTTTTTCCCGAGGTTATGCAGCTTATCGTTGATTGTGTTTGCCATTATAATGGTGTTTGAAGACTATCTCTTTGCCAAAAGACAATGGGCGGGGGAAGAAAGGGGACAAGCGATAATAAAGGGTGAGGTTCAGCGGGTGGCCATAATAGGATCCCTCAGTTTATTATATTTGTTGATTTATAAACCCCTTGGACATATTGTTTGTTCGATTCTGTTTATAGGTTGTTTTTTTTATTTGTTGGGGACTCGTAGATTGGTTGTGCTCGTTCCACTCTCGCTTCTCGTTCCTCTCTTGATTTATATTGTTTTTAGAGTCTTTTTAAACGTTCCATTGCCCGAAGGAATTTTTTCATTCTGAAAAAAATGGATACCTTGTTTAGCCAAATCGGAAATGGTTTCATTGATATCTGTCACATTGAGCATCTGGTTGCCATAGCTTTAGGTGTTTTCGGCGGTATTGGAATAGGCGCGCTTCCAGGGCTCACTGCGACAATGAGTGTCGCAATACTGACTCCTATAACTTTTACCATGAACCCAATGACCGGAATCTCCATGTTACTTGGTGTTTTTTGTGGAGGGATATACGGAGGTTCCATTACGGCTATACTCATCAGAACTCCAGGAACTCCCGCAGCCATAGCAACTGTCTTTGACGGTTATCCAATGACGCAAAGAGGGGAAGCGGGTCAAGCTTTAGCAATGGCCCTTTTCTCATCATTTTTTGGTGGTGTCGTCAGCGCCCTTATTCTGATCGCAACTGCCCCACAGTTGGCCAAGGTTGCTCTCGAATTTGGTCCACCTGAATATTTTGGTTTGACGGTATTTGGTATCAGTATCATTGCTTCTGTATCAGGCAGGAGGCTGATTAAGGGTTTAATTTCGGGCATGTTTGGTTTGCTGCTCTCAACAGTGGGGATGGATCAAATTACGGGAGTTCCCCGCTTTACGTATGGCTCAACCGTAATGCTCTGCGGATTTAACTTAATTCCTGTGTTAATAGGTATCTTTGCGGCTTCAGAGGTTTTCTACCAAGCGGTGGGCGTATCAAAAAAAGAAGAGATTAAAATAAAAGTTCAAGAAGATGCTATCAGTGGTATTTTTATTTCTCTTTCCCAAATAACAAGAAATGCATTCAATTTAATTCGCTCTTCGCTCCTTGGAACTTTTATCGGGGTTATTCCTGGTACAGGGGGTGGAATTGCCGCCTTTGTTGCCTATTCAGAGGCAAAAAGGGCAGCGAAACAGCCTGAGAAATTTGGAACCGGTGTTATTGAAGGAGTTATCGCCGCAGAAGCTGCCAATAATTCGACCACTGGAGGGGCCCTGATCCCAATGTTGACCCTTGGAATTCCCGGAGATCCCGTAACCGCTGTTCTAATCGGTGCTTTTATGATACAGGGCTTGACTCCTGGGCCTTTATTGTTGCAACAGCAAGGGCGAATTGTCTTTGCGCTGTTTGCCGGTTTGTTAATCGCAAATTTCATGATGCTTGGAATGGGATTTCTGGGTATACGATTCTTTGCCAAAATTGTAAAAGTCCCTGCTCGCGTTTTATCTCCTATAATTCTTTGTCTTTGCTTCGTTGGTTCTTATGCTGTTGCCAATAGCATGGTAGATGTTGCGGCTATGCTCGCTCTGGGCATAGTTGGCTTTTTTATGCGGAAGTTTGAGTTTCCTGGAGCTCCAATTGTCATTGCCTTCATTCTGGGTCCCATGGTGGAGAAGTCATTACGCCAATCACTCACAATGTCTCATGGCAGCTGGTCTATACTCTTACACAGCCCTATTTGCATTATCTTTTTGATCCTCGCTGTTCTTTCAGTAGGATTTAACATTGTTCGGGCACATAGGGCTCTTTAGCTTTTTAGCTAAGTATGATTGACCAGAAAAGATTTATCCTATTATGACTTATTACACGACCTTAAATCATTATTGGTAGCTACTTCAGAAGGATTCTTTCTCTTTTTGGATCTTTTCATCTAAATCCCTATCTATGTTGTGAATAGAATCTTATCAGGTAGACCTGTTGTCAGCTGAGCATTAACACACATTTGACTTTTTTGGCCGAGGGAGAAACTCATGTCTCAAAGATTAGTTGTTATTGGTGGAGTTGCGGCCGGGCTGAGTGCTGCTAGCAGCGCAAAACGGCTCCGGCCCGATCTGGAGGTCATTGTATTGGAACGGGGTCGGCATATCTCATACGGCGCCTGCAGAATTCCATATTATATATCCGACCTCATCAAAGAGGCTGAGAGTTTGATAGTCATCCCGCCAGAGAGATTCGAGAATGAAAGAAACATTAGAATTTGCCTCTTCAACGAAGCCACGAAGGTGGATCCCAACAAGCGTATTGTAGCGGGGATAAATCGGGAAAAGGAAATTCCCTTCGAGCTTCCCTATGACTACCTTGTCATCGCCACGGGGGCTGCACCTGTTATTCCTCATATTCCCAGTGCTGATTTAAAAGGTATCTTCACCTTGCGCACATTAGAGGACGGAATTGCTATTAAGAGGGCAGTTTCAGACGGCTCTTCCTCTAAGGCGGTCATCATTGGAGCAGGATATATAGGATTGGAACTTGCCGAATCATTCCGCACCTGGGACATGGAAGTAACTGTGGTGGAAAAGTTAGACCATATTCTCGGCACCATGGACGATGAGATCAACGCGGTTGTGGAACAAGAATTGGCTGAGCAGGGGGTAAGTCTTTATAAGGAAACCACAGTCGAGGCTTTTCGAGGAGAGAATGGCCGCGTGCGAGAGGTGGTCACCGATCGCGGTTCCTTGGAGGCCGACCTGGTGCTTATATCCGTGGGCATTTACCCCGAGAACGAACTGGCACAACAGGCCGGACTGGAGCTTGGCCCAGCCGGCGCCATCTCAGTGGATGCATCCATGAGAACCAGCCGGGAGAGCATCTTCGCAGCCGGCGACTGCGCGGACGTGCATCACCGTGTTACCGGCTGTAAGGCATACATTCCACTGGGGACGACGGCTAATAAGCAGGGTCGTGTGGCTGGGGAGGTTATCGGCGGGAAAAGCTCTACCTTCAGGGGAGTGGTTGGCACAGCGGTCAGCAAGATTTTCCGACTGGGTGTGGCACGCACCGGGTTGACTGAAAGGGATGCAAAGCAGATGAATGCAGATTTTTACTGCACGATCATTCAGAGCACTAGCCGCAGTCATAATTACCCCGGTGGCAAGCAGATTACGGTGAAAACAACAGTTGAGCGAGGATCTGGCCAACTTCTGGGTGCTCAGATGGTGGGAGCGGAGGGGGTAGCCAAGCGAATAGATGTGATGGCTGCAGCCTTGCATGCTGGCATGACTATCAATGAGGTAGCTGAACTTGACCTCAGCTATGCTCCACCTTACGCTCCGGTTTGGGACCCCATCCTGGTTGCAGCCAATGTGGCTAAAAAGCAGGCTAAATAGAAAGGCTTTAGTGGCAGTGCCGGCCTACTCCGGATTGAATTGAAAAAATGTGTTTTCCGAAAAGGACCACACTACATTCCGGCAAGCTATGTCCCGCATGGGACAAAGTTCAAAATGACAGTGATTCCAGCTCCCAACAAGGGAAAGAAGTCAAGGATGATACTGGAAAGATTCAGACTCTCCGGCAAAAGTGGCATTGTTACCAAAGGAGGAAGTGGGCTTGGAAAAGGTTTAGTCCTTCCGAATCCTGAGATTCTATTAAGGCTTGGCGAGATTTTAGGGAAAAGTGTGGATGGGATTTTGAAAGGGGAGGAATAGTTTGGCTTGTTCGGTAATGCTTTGGTACACGGTTTTTCGCTGATCTGAACTTTTTGATCGGTAGGTTTATGGAACTTTTCTTGACAATCAATTTTTTTCTGAAATAATTAAAATATGAGCGGGCCTGCGACATAAAAGTGGGTTTTAATATGAGCTATTGAATTGAATCCTGAAATATCTTTATGGTAAAATTATTAATTCTTTCTTCGGAGAGAGAGCAAAATGAATGGAGCAGTTAAAAGCGCCTCATTTTCCCGTGATGGGAGGATGGGGTTTTTTTCGCAGGAGTGAATGGCAGGTTTATTCTGGGGATCTAGGAGGTGTGTGATGAAAAAGCGTATTTTTTTAATCCTTATGACGGCATCCTTTATAGGGATGCTTTTCACGATTTTCACAAATGTCTCTTTTCTGAGAGTGGGAGAGAGCGCTGCTTGGGCTGCGTATCCAGAGCGTGAGGTGACCCTGATCGTCACGTATTCGCCGGGGGGCAGGACCGATAGGTTGGGAAGAATCCTTGCCAAATTAGTCGAGAAACATTTAGGTAAACCAATGGTGGTGGTGAACAAGGTGGACGCGGGGGGTGCTGTGGGATACCAGTTTGCAGCTAGGGCTAAGCCCGATTGATACACATGTGTTGTAACCGTGGCAAGTCAGCTCACCAATGAGGCTCTAGGTAGGAAAGAGCTGAGCATGAGCTATTTCGATCCTATAATACGCGTTAACCTGACGCCTAGGGCGATCACAGTTCGAACCAATGCACCCTACAAGACGCTCCATGAGTTTATTGCTTACATGAAAAAGAATCCTGGAAAAGTCAAACTAGGAGGGGCTGCGCCGGGGTCAACGTGGCATTTCAATGCCATGCAACTAGCCAAGCTTGCGAATGTGAAGTTAAAATACATCCCTTATACAGATGGTGCTACACCGGCCATTATGGCATGCTTAGGAGGGCATATTGATGGTCTGACCGTCTCTATGGCTGAGGTGGCTCCTCAAGTCGATGCCGGTAAGCTCCGGATTCTTAGTATCAACTCGGATGAACGGAGTCTCAAGTACCCCAATGTACCAACTTCCAAGGAAGTCGGCTATCCACTGGTCATCGGAGCTGTCCGCGGTATAGGGGTTCCAAAGGGCACGCCGGAAAATATCAAGAAAAAGCTTCATGATGCATTCTATGCCTTAATGCAGGAGACCGAGTTCAAGGAATTCATGGAGAAGAGCGGATTCGGAATCGGCTATATGAACGGTGAGGATTACGATGCTTACAACAAACAGATGCTTAAGATTTACTCCGAGCTGGCCGAAGAAGTTGGTCTTAAAAAGAAGAAATAATTATGGCACTTTAAAGCGCGAAAATGCAGAGGATGAATCCCTTTTCACGCCTCTGCATTTTTTCGCAGGAAAATTCTGTCAATTTCGTTGTAGAAATATTTTCAGATCTATCTTAAAATATAACATAGATGAGAAAAAAGTGAAAATACACGTACACTAGATAGCAACATGGAAGGGAACGTATTACTTATAGGATGCTTTTTGGAATGTTCATACTTCATTTTGGGAAATACATCGGTCTATTTTAATCGGTCTATTTTAAGATCAGAGAGAGACATCTTTGGTGTTCACGATGAATAGAATACTTATGGATGCATTTGCATCGGGATACCTTGATTGGACTGGTTGCAGTGAGCTGGGCTGTTTACATGGGTGTGAGAAGCCTGAACTTTCCTGGTCCAGAACCAGGATCCATTGGTCCTGGTTTCTTCCCTCGGATTGTAGCCCTGTGTCTGGGCATCCTGGGTATCATAATGATCTTAAAGTCGTTCCTTCGATGTCGTGTTTTGTTAGTCATACCTAAAAGTAAGGGAGGAGGCATTGATTCATTTGCCGAGCGAGTGGCGAAGTTGCTGGAAACATTGATAGATCGAGAGGTATCGGTAGTGCATATTCCGGTTACAGGAGGGAAGAAAAGTTCACGACTGGAGTCAAACCCATATTTGATTCATATGGGACAGGCCCTGTGGCTTGATGGTGACATCGTGACTGACGACCATGTGTCGACGGCGGAATGGGTTCTTCTAATAGACAGAAGCCCATGCGCTTTGTTCATTCAGGCTGAAGATTCCAAGGAGAGCTTGAAGACATGGATTTCCAAGATGATGGATAAGGGAGATCCGATACGGGTCGGGATCGACAAATTGGAGGGGATCGGGAGAAAAGTGCTTCACGCCTTCGAGAAAGAGATCGAGTTGGATGTCGTTCCTCAGGCACTTCCCTCGGGTTTTCCTGCCAGGATGGAGGCTCTTTTTCGAGGAGATGTAGATGCTCTGCTCGATTCAATTACCTCAGGAGGGAATCAGATGATGGGGGGGCGTATTCAAGCTCTTTCGGTCTTTGAAGATGAAAGACTTAGAGAATTCGATGCCATTCCCACAACAAAGGAACAGGGGGTAAAGCTTAATGCCTCAATCATACACTACCTTGTTATGAGTAAGAGGCAAGAGGGAACGCTCCGCCAAGGCCTGGAGGAATGGAGAAAAAGCCGATCATCCCAGGAGTTGTTCGAGGATGAAGACCGGCTGCTCGTTCTCGAAAAAAATCTCCAGACAGCCTTGAGCGCAGAGAACGAAATAGAGTGCCAAACGATGAGAGAGGGAGTAAGGAGAAGTTTATGGGCCAACTTATCGAAATCCCAGCTGGCCGTTTTGACAGCTTTAACAATCCTGTATGGTTGAGGATTTGAGTGCTGTGGTTTCTTTTTCGCAACGATTATCTATCTGTTCTTACTCATCGTGCTTTTCGATATCGATCAAAGGGTGCATCGGCTTTCACAGGCAATTTTTGTTGCCAGTCTCATCACTGCTCTGGTCTACCTGGTATTCAAGGTATTTCTCCACGTACCTTTACCCAGGTTTTTTGGCTGAGCCACCGCAAGGGTATTAATCACCTTTGTTCTTTAAGGTATTTAGATATAGATATGTTTGAGCATTTCATAGAGGCCATATACCGAATACTCGATATCAATATCCTGATCGTCTTGCTGGGGGGTGTCTTCATGGGCATATCGATCGGAGCACTTCCTGGTTTGACTGCGGTGATGGGAGTAGCAATCCTCGTGACGCTGACATACGGGATGGATCCACTTGCAGGAATCCTGATGCTACTGGGGATTTTCCAGGGCGCTATGTACGGAGGGTCCATTTCGGCCATCCTCATCCGTACACCAGGTACGCCGTCTGCTGCTGCTACGCTTTTCGATGGTTATCCCCTCACAGTAAAAGGGGAGTCGGGCAGGGCCATCACGGTGGCGACCATAGCAAGCTTTACAGGGGGACAGATCGGCGTCCTGATTATGGCCTTCGCTTCACCGCTTGTGGCAGGTTTCGCCCTGAGGTTTAGCGCCGAAGAGTACTTTGCCCTGGGTATTTTCGGTTTAACCTTGGTGGCCTCTTTGTCTGGTCGATCTATTTTGAAGGGTTGCATTTCCGCTCTTTTAGGGTTGTATCTGGCACTGGTGGGCGTGGCCCCCATGGTGAGCTTTCCTCGATATACCTTTGGAGTGGTCGACCTTCAGGGTGGGGTTACTTATATTCCTGCACTCATCGGCATATTTGCTCTCAGTGAGGTGGCAACAAGAGTGGAGAAGCTCTCCTATCAGACATTCGCAAAACAGAGGATCTCAGGAATTCTCCCCAAATGGAAGGACATCCTGCGGATCAAATGGGTTCTTCTTCGATCTTCGATCATTGGCTCGGTCATTGGAGCCATCCCAGGAACGGGAGCCGATATCGCTGCCTTCGTTTCATACAACGAGACAAAGAGATTTTCCAGGACGCCGGAGCTGTTTGGTACGGGCATGATAGAGGGTGTGGCGGCAGCTGAATCAGCGAACAATGCTGCCACCGCAGGTACGATGATCCCTCTGGTTACTTTAGGGATACCGGGAGGAGCTGTGGCAGCCATCCTGATCGGGGCATTTATGATTCATGGCATGCAGCCAGGGCCACTGCTCTTCCAGAATAACCCGGAGATGGTCTATGGCTTAATGGTAGGAATGTTCGTAGGAAACCTGTTCATGCTGGCATTGGGACTTCTTGCCATTCGTTTTTTTGTCAAAATCATATCCACGCCCCAGCATATTCTTCTTCCTGCCATCGTTGTCCTGTGCGTCGTAGGATCCTATGCTTTGAGAAATGCATCCTTTGATATCTGGCTGATGATGGCTTTTGGAGCCTTGGGTTATATCATGAACAAGCTGGGGATTCCCCTGGTGCCCCTGGTGCTGGGTCGCATCTTGGGACCTATCATCGAAGAGAACTTTGCAAGGGCCATGTTGATGAATGACATGAACATCCTACCTTTCTTCACCCGGCCAATCTGTGCTGTTCTCTGGATTTTCATTCTGTTGAGTCTTTTCAATCAGCCGATGGTGCAGAGTTATCGCCGATGGCGTTCTGGACGAAAGAAGAAAACCTGAAATGAAATGGTATAGAACCGCCTATTTTCTCCTAAACATTCCCGCAAGGAGAGGGGAAATCTGGGTAATGGATCGCGTAATGAATCATTAAGATTAGTTGATGACTGGACTAAGCGAGATTAAAGAGGAAGAAGGAGGAATAAAAAATGAGTGGAAAGAGGATCTATGGAGTGATGCCTGCCCCTATCGTCCCATTTACTGAAGATGGGGAAGTCGACGAGAATAAGCTGAGAGAATACATCAAATGGCTGGTAGATAAAGGGGTTCATTCTCTTTATCCTCTGGGAAGTTTCGGTGCAGGACCTCTCATGAATGTAGAAGAGCGGAAACGATGTGCCGAGATCATCGCCGAGACAGTGGATGGTCGAATTCCCATCATTTGCCATATCGGTGCCCAGAACACCCGTGACAGCGTGGATCTGGCCAAGCATGCAGAGAAGATAGGAATGGACGGTGTGGCCAGCGTGCCTCCAACTTACTACAAACACATTCCTGAGACCATTAAAGCCTATTACCAGGAGATTATAGGTGCTGTCAGCGTGCAGGTTTATACTTATAACTTTCCTGGAGCCGTCGGATATGGCATATCCCCTGATTTGCTTGCAGAGCTAGCCGAAATTGGTATTGCAGGTATCAAGGACAGCAGCTATGATCTTGTCTATCTCACACGAGCCATGAACGCGGTGAAGAAGCCGGATTTTGTTTGGATCAATGGAACTGCACCTCTCATGTTTCCCTCCGTCATGATGGGGGCCGTTGCCTGCGTTGCTGGTACAGCCAATTCTTTCCCCGAATTCACCATCTCCCTCTGGGATGCCATTCAGGCTAAAGAATACCAAAAGGCCGCCGAGCTTCAAAAGAAGGTTACTTGGTTGGTGGACCTCCAGGCCATGACGATTCCCGTTGTTGGTGTTCATGAGATGCTTCGTCTAAGGGGGCTCGATTTCGGTTACCCCCGTCCCCCCCTCAAACCTCACACAGAGGCACAGAGAGCAAAGCTCAAGGAAGGTCTGATCGAGTTGGGCCTTCTTTGATGGATGTGGTGAAGCGAACACCGGGCTAAAAAGGGGTTCTTTAGGTAATCGCATTTTTTTTGTTGAAGCTTACCTCTTTTTTTAATAAGCTACGTGAAAAAGAAGAATCCCTCGCATCAATTTTTCGATTTAAGCGATTTTGAGGGAAGCGTGAAAACGGGTGTTCTTGATTGAATACCTAAGAAAAGGAGGAGAAAAAATGAAACATCATAGAATTTTATTTCGGGTAATGGCTGCTGTAGCTCTGACGGTATTTCTTTTCTCAGTGCCTGCCTTTGCAGCGAAGACCATCAAGCTGAGCCATGTCAATGCCGTAAAGCATCCAACAAACCTTGGTGCCATGAAGTTCAAGGAAATTGTTGAAGCAAAGAGTAAAGGCGGGCTCAAGGTCAAGGTCTATCCCGCAGCGCAACTAGGAAACGTGGATTCTCAGTTGGCCGCCGTTAAGATCGGCGATATTCAGGCAGCATTCTCCACCTATCCCAAGATGGGAGATATGGTCAAGGATTTTACCATCATAACAGCAGGCTATGTATTCATCAACTTCGAACACCAAAGATCGGTCCTGGATTCAAGCCTTGGAAAGTCATGGGAAAAAGCCCTGATCAAGAAAGGAGGACTGAGAATCCTATCCAGCATTTACTACGGGGTTCGGCACCTGACCACCACTAAGAAGGCCGTCTACAGTCCAAAAGGCCTCAAGGGCTTGAAGATAAGAAGTGTCCCGAACCCAATGTCTCAGGCGGTAATCACGGGGATGGGCGCAACGCCAACACCCGTACCCTTTCCAGAACTTTTCAATGCCTTACGCCAGGGAGTGGTGGATGGGCAGGAAAACCCCCTATCCGTGATATGGAACAAGAAGCTTTATGAACTTCAGAAATATCTCATGCTGACCGGTCACCAGGTGATAAGCCTCCCCCTGATCATGAACAGCGAATTCTTTGAAAACCTTTCGCCCAATCTTCAGAGGATCGTCCTGGAGGCTGCCAAGGAAGCTTGTTCATACGGCTCAAAGGTGGCAGTCGATGTGGAGAACTCTCAACTCAACAGCCTGAAGGAAAAAGGCATGACCGTGATCAGCGAAAAGGAAGGTTTGGACCTGAAAGCATTTCGTGAATCGGTCATTAAGGTCGTCAAGGAAAGGTTCGAGGAAAAACTCGGGAAAAAGCTGTTTGAAGAGATAGCGAAATATTGATCTTTGCTCCCTGAGGCGAGTGAGATTTCAGACCGGGGGGTTCCCCCCGGTCTTTCCGTAAAAGTGGACAGAAAGATGAAAAAAGATCGCTTGAAAGACCTCCTGCTGAATGCAGATCTTCTCTGCAGTGTCTTTCTTCTGCTATCGGTCCTGATCATTACCTCGCTTCAGGTCATTTTACGCTATGTCTTTTCCTCCCCTTTGCCATGGCCCGAGGAAGTGACCACCAACATGCTCGTCTGGATCACCTTTCTGGGGGGGAGCATCGTCACGCGAAGGGAAGAGCACATTAAGGTCACCTATTTCGTCGAGTTCTTGCCCAAAAGGATTTTGGGATGGCTCTTCCTGCTGCTGGACATCCTGATTGCCTGTTTTTTGATTGCCATTCTCGTGGGATGCTTTACTGTGTTCAAAAAACTAAGACTGATTCTTCTACCGGCTACGCAGATCTCCATTAACTGGGTTTTTGCAGCTGTTCCCGTTAGTGCTTTCATCATGTTCATTTACTATCTTGCATCCATTTGGAAACAGATCAAATGCCTTGCGCGAGGGGAAGAGTTGCCAGTGGTGCATCGATTCCACTGAAATGGAATCGAATGCGCGGATTTCTCTAATATTCCATCTTAAGGATATCCCGTGGTTCTGACGCTCATGTTCATCCTCTTTTTTGTGTTGATGTTCCTAGGTATGCCTATTGTCTTTGTTTTGGGGATCTCTTCGCTTTTCTACATTTTTCTTAGCGACCTTTCTTTGGCTTCTCTGACTCATAAGCTGGCTCTTTCTGTGGCAAGCTTTCCCATGCTGGCTATCCCTCTCTTCATGTTCGCCGGGAAACTGATGAACCGAGGAGGTATCACGGATAGGATTTTTCTGTTTGCAAACGACCTGGTGGGCCATATTCGGGGGGGGTTGGGCCACGTCAATGTGGTGGCCAGCATTATCTTTGCCGGGATGTCGGGCTCCGTGCTCGCTGATGTGGCCGGTCTCGGAGAGATCGAGATAAAGGCCATGGGTGATGCGGGTTATGACAAGGACTTTAGCATGGGAATCACTCTGGCCTCTTCAGTCATCGGTCCAATTTTCCCGCCGAGCGTCCCCTTGGTCATGTTCGGTGTTGTGGCCGAAGTGTCCATTACAGGACTATTTCTCGGGGGCTTTCTCCCTGGTTTGGTCATCGCTGCCTGTCTCATGCTCTTTATCTACATTATCTGTCGGAGGAGGAACTACCCAACAACCTCGCTGCCTCCTTTTTCAAAATTACTGAAAAGCTTTATCAGCGCTTTTCCACCCATCTTCACCCCCGTGATCATCGTGGGGGGGATGACCCTAGGAATCTTTAGCCCAACCGAAGCTGCAGCCGTTGCCGTACTATATACCATCTTGCTTGGTATAGTGATTTACCGGGAGTTGTCCTTCAAAGATTTCAAGGACCTTCTTATAGAGACGGTGCTTTCCACCTCCAAGCTCATGTTCGTCATCGCCACGGCCCTGCTGTTCGGCTGGATCCTTACCCTCGAGGAAATCCCTCAAAGAACAGCAGACTTGCTGGTCTCTATATCAAACAAAACCTGGATAATCCTTTTGATCATAAACCTTGTACTCCTGTTTCTGGGAGCCATCATAGAGAATGCAATCCTGCTTCTCATCCTCGCTCCCATGTTGGTACCAGCCGTGGAACAGTTGGGTGTGGATCCGCTTCACTTTGGAGTGGTGATGGTTTTCAACATCATGATTGGTCAGTATACACCTCCCATGGGTCTCTCCCTTTATATCATGAAGGATATCACGCGACTTCCCTTCGAGCAGGTTTGCAAAGCCGTCTTCCCTTTTCTTCTGCCCCTGGTAGGTGCACTTTTTCTCCTCACGTATATTCCTCAGATTGTACTTTTTGTTCCAAGATCCTTGGGATTTTAAAGATAGAAAAGCCAGCACATTCAAATTCCAAATAAACGCCTTGCATTTTCCCCGATTATCTTCTTTTTGTCTTTATCAGGAAGATCGAGGGTTTGCTGTTTTGCCATCTCGATCCCCGGGTTCTGGATGGGCAGGCCAGTTCCCATGAGAATTCTGTCGGCTCCGAAAAGCTTTGCTGTCCGTTCGATCAAGCCCCTCGTTTGCAGACAGGATGTTTCAAGATAAAGGTGATGGTACTTTTTCAATAAGGGCAAAAAGTTGTAAAGTTCTCCATAATTTATACCCGATGCGACAATTGGTCTCTGCGGACTATTCCTTACCAGGGCTTCCAATTCGGAAGCGAATAAGACGGGCATAGCCCAATTCATGATGAGTCGAATCGGGATGGTTATGATGACGTCACTCTTTTCGATGACTGAGACGAGCCGTTCGAGGATATATTCATTTGCGAGCCTGTACGAGTGATAGAGCGGGAATAACCTCAGGCTTTTGACCCCTTTTTGGACATATTTTCTCGTGTTCTCGCTGACGTCCGATCCGAACACGGGATTGATCACCAAAGAAGGAATGAATCTGTCTGCATGCTCGGAGGTGATCTTCAGGAGATCCTCATTTCCCTCTTCCCAATCATAAAAGATCGCCTTTGTGGAAGATAATAGCACCTTATCGATGTGATACCTATCCATAAGCCCCAGGATCTGGTTAAGGGATCCATGCCTCAATCTCCAGTAGGGCCAGCTTCCATAATACCCGCTCATGTCGATGACCATTTTTTCCTCCATGAAGGATTAAGCCCTGTTCCCGATGATTTTATTAAGGTTTTCCCACAAAATCATTCTCTTGGCCGATTCTGAAATATGCGCTTTCTGAACACGAGCCAAAGCAAATCCCAAGTCAAAAATTGGCCAGTCGCTCCCGTAAAGGATCCGTTCCGCTCCAAGTTCTTCGACTGCAGTTTCTATAAAGTCCATATCCGCGGTGGAAGTAGAGGTGTCTAAAAAGAGGTTTGAATGCCTTTTGGCGACTGCAATGGCGAGGTGCCAATCGCCACGAGCATGAAACGTGTTTCCTGAATGAGCCATTATTAGAATCAGTTCAGGAAATCTCTCACAAAGCGATTCGCACTCCGAGGAGTTTGCATGTGCCAATACCGGGATGCCGTAACCTACGGCCTTTTCAAGGACGGGATACATCCATGGGTCGTCTACCGAAAGGAAAGGCAAGCGTGTTCCGGGCTGTGTAAAAGAGTATATTTTCAACCCGAGCATTCCGTATTCCTCGATACATCGCTTGACTTCATCGACAGCCTCTTGCCCATATCGTGCACTGCATATGGTACAATATCCCAAAATTCTTTCTGGATATTCCTTCATTGCCTCAGCGAGGTGCTTGTTTCCCTCGAACATGTCGTACATCAGAGCCATCGAGTCGGTACAAAAAAGACTCTCAATCCCATCTTCATCGGCTAAACGGACGAGTTCATCTAATTTCCCTTCTGCGTGAAAGGCCTGAAGCTTTCCAATATGAACGTGACAATCTATGATCATCGACGCCTCTCCTTTTTTTCTCTTCTCTCAATACCCCATATCTTTATTGACCAAGATGCCTGAAAAATGGTGATGTCGCTTGACTTTTTCAGAAGGATCAGAAGTGAAGCACATATCCTCTGAATCGAGTTACAACCGCTGCAAATTCCTGTTTCCACACCGTCCTTTTTGGTGAGATTTTTCCGCTTTCCCAATAAGTGCAATATGCTAATAGCTTGATAGAAGAGTGTTCATAATGATACACACTTTTTCCAAGATACCGGTTTAATCTTTTTTAATCTTTACTCATAACGATGATCTTGGATTTTCCTGAAGGAAGCGTGTCCTTGACGACTTGGGGAAAAGGCCGTCACGATATGCCACGATCTATTGTTGGGGTTTATTACCTGGATCAGATGGTAAGCCTGAGCCGCTCCTTGGAAAAAGACTGTCAAAAAATTGGTCCTCTGCCTGTTCCCTTCGCCTCCTTGCAAAAAAGACGATGATTTGTTGGTCAAGAGGTGCAATCCATCAGGCTATCAGCATAACATTTATATATAAAAATTAAGCCCTTTTCAAGATAAAGACTTCTTGTCTTTTTTAATACTCCAACTTTTGTAGGATCTTGTCATACTATCAGATCAAGACAGCGCCAGCGATGAGAAAAGCGGCTCACTTGAGAAATATCCTCTATCTTCCCGGTCATGCTGCCTCAGAATTGAACTGGAGGCTTATCAGGTGTCAAATATATTCCAATAATCTTTGTAACTTTCCGCACTTAAAAAAACTATAGCTATTACAACATTTAAAATATTTATGATTGACTTTCCGCACAATATATGATGACGTCAGAGACAAGCTCCTATCTCATCAGACAGTTGCAACAAGATATGAGGCTAGGATAAAATATTTATATCTTTTCTGCGATTAGCAAATATCAAGATGACAATGGAAAGGCTGCTCGTTCATGGGCCTATTTTCATCAAGGCCGATGAAGAATGAATCTGATGATGCGCATCGGTGTCTGTCAAGCATACGGCGGAATATACTGATGGGAAGTCTCAAGCATAATATTCTTTTCTCAGATCAGATTATGATTAACGAGTTTAGTATACCGCATGGATAACACATAAGTCAGAAAGTGAGGAAGGCATGTCAACATCTATATCCTCAAAATCAACCCACACTGTCACCGGCGGCAAGGTATTTTTAGAGATTCTTCATCGAGTGGGAGTTCGTTATTTATTTGCCAATGTTGGCTCCTATGAAACGGGTCTCTACGATGCCCTGGTGGAAACGCCAGGCATCCAGTTGATCAACGGCCTGCACGAGGGGATAGTTATCTCCATGACCGACGGCTACCACCGGGCCTCCGGAGAGCTGGGTGTGGCAAACGTCCATTCCATAGCTGGCACAACCCAAATGGCGGGTCAGCTTTATAATGCATTCATGGGCCATTCGGCTTTACTGGTCACAGCCGGCTTCATAGAGAACGATCTTATCCATGATGAGGTGCTGTTGGCCGCACCCTCCGGATATCAGCAGTCCGAGATTATCCGGCCATTGACTAAAAATTCCTGGCAGGTTCGCAGCACCGCTGGTGTTTACGGATTTTCCCAGCGGGCCATCCAATGCGCCCTCACGCCTCCCGAAGGCCCGGTGTACCTTGCTTTTCCGGACGCCGTTATGCGGGGGGAAGTCTCCGTGCAAGAGTTGCCAGCACGCGGCTCCACTCCCAGGCGGTTCCAGTTTCTAGCCCCCGAGAGAGATATCCTGGAGGCTGTACAGATGATCATAAAAGCCAAGTCGGTGGTAATCCTAGCCGGAGACGATCTGTATCGGTACGGTGCACGAGAGGAAGCCGTCGAGCTCGCGGAGACGACGGGCGCGGCCTGCTTCAGTGCACGTCCTTGCTTTGCCAACTTTCCCACGGATCATCCTCTTTTCGGGGGGGCTTATTCACAAATTCCCCACATTTTTAAAGAAACCCCGGATCTACTTATCTTTCTTGGTGCCCGGAGTTTCGGCGGTCTTCCAACCATCCTTTTCCCACCCGCACCTCTTTATCGCCGGGGGCTTTGGATAGGGAGCGACGCTATTGACATGGCACGCTGCGAGCGCATCGAGATGGGAATCGTGGCGCACCCCAAGTCTGCTTTACAGCAGTTGCTCTCTGCCTTGCAGGATGCCGCAAGTGCATCGTGGCAGCAAGAAATATCTGAGCCCCGACGCTCTCGTATCAAAAAAATAGTGCACGCCCTGCGAGAAAGGACGGATCCTTCGGCACACTCGGACAACATTCCCATCCACCCTGCCCGTGCAGAGGCGGAGATATGTGCGGCACTGCCTGAAGATGCCGTGGTAGTCATGGAGTCACCCACTATAGGGCTGACCAACCTGGTGACAGGTCCTGGGAAACGGGAGATATTCCGAAACCCGGGTGGATCGTTGGGCTGGGGCGTTGGCGGGGCCGCAGGAGTCCAACTTGCCATGCCTGACAGGCCCGTGATCCTCAGCATCGGAGACGGATCGCTGATGTATTCCGCCAGCGGCCTTTGGAGCTATGCCCGATATGGACTGCCGGTGCTGACTGTGGTTTGGAACAATCGGGCTTATGAAATCGTCCGCACCGTCTTTGCCAGCATGAAAGGTCCAATGAAAGCCCAGGGGAAATTCTTCGGCACATACCTAGGTGCCCCGGACATCGATTTCGTGGCACTGGCCCATGCCCAGGGTGTTTCAGCAAAGAAAGTGCGCCGGCCCGATGAGCTTGGGCTTGCACTGCAAGAGGCGTTGGGCATTATTCGCAATGGGAGACCCTATCTGCTGGAAGTGGAAATCGCGACCAGCATCGACTCCCGATGGCACCAGAAGTTTGCCCTACAACGCAAAACACCTGGAAACCGCTCTAAAAGCCTCTGAAAAACCGGGTGAATCATGTGCACGGAGTGTACGGAGTGTTATGATAGAGGGCGGACCAAGAGGTGTAGATAGCGTAAAGATATTCTATGAAGTCGCCCTGAAAATACCTTATCCTTCCTTTCATGTATCAAGGTTTGCTCCTTTTGTGAGACCTGTTTCCTTAGAGGACCTATATAACAATAGGTCGTACACCTCTATTCGATTTTGCATCGCCATTTTATGAGGGGTTGGCAGCAATATGCATAAGCTATGAGTAAGAGTCTAAAGGTGAACATAGTTTTATGGAAGGTGGGAAGTGAGGGTTTATAAATAACAAAGGAGAGATAGTTATTCCAACAAAATTTGAAATTGCAAGGAACTTTGAAAATGGGAGAGCACGGGGGAAGCTCAATGGTAAGTGGAATTATATCGATAAGAAAGGAAAAGTTATAAAGTAGACATTTTCTTAAAATGCTATTGCCGCTGCTCATCTAGACAAAGTTTCCCTATCGCTGATAGTAGATTTGTCTGGAAGTCTGAAGAAATTGTTACCACTTATACCCGACACGATCGAATTTTGAATATTTCACAGCATAATCAGAAAACGAAAAAATTCTGGAGGCATAGATGAAAACAAATGATCGCGAGCAAAGGCTGCAACGGATCGGCCTCTTGGAAGAAAGGGGGAAAACTTCGATCTTCATCGACGCCGAACTGAAAGATAATGGGGATCTTCAATTGTCTGGACACGATTTGGGAGAAGCTCCCCGGGAATACTTTGGCGACGACGACTACGAATATTGGCGTACTGTCCCAAGGGATTATAAAGATGACGTCCTTCTTGTTCTGATATTCTGATAGAGGAGCTTTACAAGGGGAATCCATCATCCATATCCGAATTCAAAGAATTATTGGAATCGAAATAAATTCCTTGCCAGTTTATGGTTTAGTCTTAAGGCCAGCTAACAAAAGGCTGAGAAACAAACGTTAGTGCGGGCTGAAACAAGCCCAGAACGTTACCGTGATATTATTGGAATTCATAAAGAAGGCAAAGAAAGTGAGGGTCTATCTGAGGGTGTGTCTTGTTTTGCTAACTGCGTTTTTGTTGGGTGCCTGTTATGAATCCAGAGTGCCTATAGCTTCAAGCAAGGACTCCACTATAAACCAGAAACTTATTGGCAGCTGGAAGGGCAAACTGAAACGAGCTGTCACCCGAGACGAGGTGACGGCATAACTGCTGATCCTAAAATTAAATGATAACGAATACTATGTTAAATATCAGGTGGGAGAGAATGAGAATGTTACCATTTCAATCTCAGGGCATACACAGTCATGGTGGATGGCGTTCAGTTTATCAATGCTCAGTGCATAGATGACATGAAAGAAGTTGAAAGAACGTTCATATTCTTCAGATATTCTGTGTCCGAGGACGCGGTGTTGACCTTGGAGATGGTCAACGACAGTTTTGTTAAAACTAAGTTCAAGACTTCGGATCAGCTTTACGAATTTATCAAAAAAAACATCAATAATGAGAAACTTTATGAGAAACCAGTGCGGGTTAAGATTTTCAATAAATAGGGAGTTATTGCAAAATCACACGAACCACAAGAGATTATGTTCGTGCGGAACCGCTTTGGAATGTAACGTAAGGTCATAAAAATCAATGCCTATTCCGATCGTCTTGGGCAATCAGTAGATCTGCCTTTTCCCTCAGAATACCCACATATTGTGTTTGCGCAGTCTCGCAGAAAAGTTATGACTACTGCTATCTATACGTAACAAAAAATGGTGATTGACTCTTGATGGACTGAGGGTCATTATCTGCCTGTTTTTTCTATTGATTAAGGAAAGGAGGCAGAGATGGCCCCATCGAGATCACCATTTTGCAGCACGGATGTTTCGGGAGAATCATTACCACCTGCAATTTCCAGCCACTTAGAAGACCTTTTTGTATATGAGGAGATTGTCTCATATCATTCCTCATCTCCCTCAACCACTGAGGAAACATTTCAAGAGTTCGGTGATCATGGAAGTAATCTGCGGGTTTTTCGGCATGTTTTGAAGAGGCTCTGGAGGGAGGACCTATCGGGGAAGGAGCATGCTGAGCGACATCTGCGTCACAAGTACCGGCGCAATTGCAAGCCCCAAACTCTCTTGGGTACTCTGACCACCCTTAAGCTTTTCCTTGGCTTTCTCAAGAAAGCCGGCAGAACCCGTCTGGAAGAAATCACCAGAGAGGACCTGGAGGCCGGAGGCGAAAAAAATTCTTTCAAATATGTGGGGGAGGACCATCGTCTTGTATAGTAGCACATGCCAGGGGAAAAAACCTTGAGCTTCTCCTCTACATTGAGTGGGGTGCTGTGAGCCTGAAAGGATAAAGGCTCTTGGATTTCTCCTTGGGCTTTGAGCATCACTTCATCCGGCGGCAGGCAAAGATTAAGCTCAGATGCGCTTTAGCTTTGTGCGTCATGCTGGCCATGGCACTGGGGAGGGACAGGCCGAAGCAGCAGGAGAAGCTCCCGAGCCTGGTGAAAGCGGACGCCTGAGCGACTCTTATGAGGGCAAAAAGAGGGCATCCACGGGCACGCTGAGACAATAATTTATTAAAATGATTAAGAAATATAGATACAATTAATGTCAATTTTTTTCTTGACAAAGGTTTTTTTCGAAGTTAATTAATAATATCGAAAAAAGTTGTCCCTCATTTAATCGAAGGGAATGCTTGAAAGCTCTTACTGCTCAGATTAAAAGGGAGAGTCATAAATACACGGACCTGAGTGTAATAATTTCTGATTCGTTTCCCAGATAAAGCTTAACCCATCGTGAGGTGGGGGCGGAAAGCCACGGGTCTCATTTAGACAGCCGGGTTTCCTGGTGTATGGCAAACCCGGCATTTTATTTTGACCTAACTGACAGCGAAGGAGGTGAGTAATTAAAGTTTTGTCCTTAAAGGAATGTCAATATTGAATAAAAATAAGACTGGAGGTTTAATTATGAAAGCAATTGATAGAAAAACGTCTATTGGAACCGCCTTGCTTGGGATTTTCGTGCTGCTGGCCCTGCTTCTGGTGACCGGCGTCTCCTGGGCACAGGAGCCCGTGCCCTTCGAGTGCACCGGTGAGGCATATACGGTCCGGGATGCTTCGGCTCAACTCTACAGGATCGATCAGTCAGTTACACCCTTTGTATTTATTCCGGTCGGAGGGCCCCAAGGAATCCAGCTAAACAATTTAGGATACCGAATCACTGATAACCTACTTTATGCTGTTGCTATGCCGGAGAACGGTGATGAAGAAAACTTCGGAATTGTCAAGATCGATAGCACAGGGGGCATTTGCGAAGTCTCTTGAAAGGTGTGAGCAGCGGAGTCCGCAACAGGGTGAAAGTAACGGGGCTAGCCCAGGGGATGAGCATGTGCATTTTCTTTCCAAAGTCAAAATTTCATGACATCAATGATGATCAGTGGAGAGATCGAAAAAATGAAATCGCACGACTCAACTGATCAGCTGCCGGTGTGCATTATCGGCCCGGCAAAATTACAGAATGCCCTAATGGCACAATTCTTGGAAAAGAGAATAGGAACGGCATGTGGGCAAGCGCAGATTCTTAGTGAGATCAATCTTGATGAGAATGGCACAAATATCCCTCAGTTGTTGATATTGTGGGATTGCCAGCATCTGGACTCGTCGCGCTTATGGAAAGAACTCGACAGAAGCTCCCAATCCCTCCCCCGTCAGCGCCTCATTGCTCTTTTTAACGTGGGAACCGACCAGGGGATCGAGAAAGAGGCCTTACAAAGAGGAATACGAGGTATTTTTTACAAGACCGATCCAATGGAGAGATTATCGAATGGCGTTCTGGCCATCATTCGAGGGGAATTATGGTTCTCCAGGAAGATCATGTCGGAAGTTTTTCTGGAACGGACCACCGGCGCTGGCTTTTTTGGACGCACACACCCTTCGCTCACTCGTCGAGAGAGTGAAATGCTCATGGAGATTGCCTCAGGAGCCACAAACAAGGAAATCGCGGAGGAACTGGGGATCAGCATCCATACGGTGAAAACCCATCTGTACAACACTTATCGAAAGATCAATGTGTCAAATCGTCTCCAGGCCGTATTGAGGGAGGTGAAGAACCTTGAGTCGCTGAAAAAGTAAGAAAAAAGTATGGGCTTATTTGCTCATCGAAATAAGAAAAGAATTATACTTTCAGGCGATTGTAAAACATGTTGTAACGAATAGATTATTGTATTAGTGAATGATAAAATTGGGGGATTGTTTATTTGAAAACAATGTCATTTGAAAAGGATGTTTACAAAACGCTCCAAAAGGTCCAAAGTGCAAGGGATTTACGCATTACTTCGTCATCCCTCTTATCTGCAACAATTACTCAAAGGGGTAGAAGAAAGGAGCCTCCCATGAATTCGAGCGCAGCGATTTTCCCGAAACAAGAGGGGGTTCCTGGCTATAGGGGAGCCGGGTTTCTCAAGAGTGATACCGGGCTGTCCAGCATTTCAGCGCTGGTTCATATTATCGGCCCCATAAAGCTACAGAATGAACTGATTGCCCGTTTTCTGGAGGACGAGGCAGGCCTGCAGTGTTTGTGCGCACAAGGTTTTGGCGAGGTCCTCCTGGGAGAAGATGCACAGCGCAATATGCAACACTTTATCTTACGGGATTGTCAGGCTGATGATCTTTCTGATTTCTGGAGCGAAATGGACCGCCATTCTCACTTTTCTCTTAGCCGATGCCGGATCGCCCTTTTTAATGTGGATCCTCGCCAGGCTACTGAAAAAGATGCTATACAGAGAGGCATCCGTGGTATTTTTTATAAAGGCGATCCCCTGGAGAGGTTATCGAAGGGGGTCCAGGTTATTTTGCAGGGAGAGCTGTGGTTCTCCAGGAAGACCATGTCGAAACTCCTTTCTGCACAGCGTAGATCGCTGTCTTCAGAAGAAGACCCCCTTGTGATCACTGCGCGAGAGAGGGAGATTCTCGCCAAAATAGCTTCCGGCTATTCCAATAAAGATATTGCTTCAAGCCTCTTCATCAGCACCCATACGGTTAAAACGCATCTCTATAATATTTATCGAAAAATTAACGTTTCAAATCGCCTCCAGGCTATCCTGTGGGCCACCAAAAACCTTTAGCCTCATGCATGGGCATTATAAAAGCATGAGACCGAAAATCTCTTCTCAGACTGTTTCCTCATAGAAAATAATCTCCTACGAAAAAACCCCGCCGTTCAGCCGATTGATTCCGGTTGAAGTCGGGGTGTATCTTTTTCTCAACAATAAAAAATTGAATCCAAAAGCGGGCTGTGGGATGACTCACTCGGATGAGGGAACGAGCGTTGGCGTCCAGGCTGAAAAGAGGAGAATGGAACGATTTTGCATAAGGCTCCCTGCCACTGTTTACATAGCAGTCGCGGATAATAGTTCGAAAATCATGAAACTCCGGACCAGCAACATCTGCGCCGGCGGGGTTTATTTTGAGACCGAAGAGCCGTTGGAAGTGTCAACCTCAGTGGAGATAAACCTT
>CAZTAS010000066.1:0-27143 GCA_964611635.1 uncultured Thermodesulfobacteriota bacterium | reverse complement strand
ATCCGTGTTTGCAACTACTTGATTTTATTGTAAAGTAAACCGGACATTACTGATCAAAGATCCTAATTCATCTAATCTTACTGGAGTTACATTTAAAAGGGCTTTTTAAAATATATTCATTGGTTGAATTTTGCACTTTAGCCCCTGGATAAAGCCTAAGGAGGGTAATCATGGATCTGGAAGAGAAAATTGTTCAGGAACTTTCCGGTGACGAGGCATTCCGGCACATCCAGAAGATCAGCACTGAGATCCCGACGCGTATGAGCGGCACGGAAGAATTAAAACGGATGGCCGAGTATCTGCGGGACCAGATGATCGGTTACGGTATCCCTGCGGAAATGCACGAGTTCGATGCACTGGTGGGTTACACGGGCACTGCCGAATTAATGGTTCTTGAGCCAGAGAAGCGGGTGATCCAGTGCAACCCCTTTGTCCACATCGCCAACACTACCCCTGCTGGCATCCAGAGCGACCTAGTTTTTGTTGGTTCCGGCGGAATAGATGATTACCAGGACAAAGATATGAGGGGCAAGATCACACTTTCGGAGCTGTCCTATTCACCTCCGCGCCAGGAAAAGCAGCGAATTGCCGCCGAGCGCGGCTCCATCGCCCAGATAATGATCAACTGGGGACCCTCCGACAGCAAGACGCTGGCTTACGGATCGGTCAAGCCCATATGGGGAAACCCTACGCCAACTGCTCTGGCAGACATGCCTCGAATTCCTTCCATCACCATCTCCCGTTCCGATGGAGAGTACTTGATAGATTTGTGCAGGAAGGGTCCTGTCAGGGTTTGGCTGAGAGCCGAGTCTCCCGAAGAGTGGCGCCGATCTCAAAACACACTGGGATTTCTCGAGGGGAGTGAGGAGCCGGAGAAGTTCATTGTCTTTGGCGGCCACATGGACTCCTGGGGAGGCGGTGTGACCTGCAACGCCACGGGAAACTTTGCAGTCCTTGAAGTAGCTCGGGCGCTGGCCCTGCACCATCATGAGCTGAAGCGCAGCATCCGCATTGGCTTCTGGTCGTGTCACGAGACGGGCACCATGGTCGGTTCCAGTTGGTTCGTGGAAAATTACTGGGACGATCTGGACCGAAATGGCATAGCTTACATTAATGTTGATTCACCTGGGATGAAAAACACCAGCCGTTACTACGCCCACAGTTCAACGGAGATGGCACGCTTCCACATGGGCGTGGAGCGGGGGGTGTTGGGCGAGGAGTCTCGGCGCACAAGGCTTATGCATACAGGAGATCAGTCTTTCATGGGGATCGGCGTACCTTCCCTTACTGGCCGTACGGAGTATATGCCTGAACAGATAAAAATCTGGCACGGGGCCAACTTCGCACCATGGCATCACAGCGATGAGATGACCCTGGACAAGATGGATGTGTCTTTAATGCTAAAGGCCATGAAGGTTTACGTTGGCTATATCGTCCGCCTGTGCAACACGGCCGTGCTCCCATTCGATCATATCAGCGTGGCCCAAGAGCTTACGGATAGGCTGGACGCCATCGCCTCGTCGGTGGGAGGAAGGTTGGATTTTTCCAGGCCACGGAGATATGCCGATCAGTTAATCCGAAATACCCAGGCCCTAGATGAAAGTCTGCTGGAGCTACGGAAAGAAACTCAAGGGGCGACGTCTTGGAAGGAAAACCAGAAGGTGCTATTAGCCAATAAGGTGCAAATGAAGCTGAGCCGTATCCTGCACCCTATCAATTTCTCCATTGCAAACAGGTATGGTTTCGATTATTATGGCTTCACTGCCCTGAGCACCCCAATTCCATGTCTGTATGATAGCCGGTACCTGGCAACTCTTCCTCCGGACTCAACCGATTATCGTGCCCTGCTTACTCATTTAGGGCAGCAGGCCAACCGCATGTCGGATGGATTGAGGGATGCCTCGGAACTAATAAAGATGAACCTGGATGCCTTGAAGAGCGCCTGACATTCTTATCTTTAATTTCTCAAGCTGACAGCAGAAACGGCGCAAGTGATGATTAAGTGCAATTTTTTGCGCTTAGGTTAGATTACCTTCAAGTGGTCGATATGGCTGTTCTTTAGATCACAATTGAGCAACATAGTGCACACTGGAAAGTGGCCCAGGTGAAAAGTCACCAAAACAGTTTGTATTTGTTTAGCACTCGGATTGAAGGTGGAGAAAGATATCGAGAATTTTTCACAACCTAAGGAGGGTAATCATGGAACTGGAAGAGAAAATTGTCCAGGAACTTTCCGGTGACGAGGCATTCCGTCACATCCAAAAAATCAGCACTGAAATCCCGACGCGTATGAGCGGCAAGGAAGAATTAAAACGGATGGCCGAGTATCTGAGGGACCAGATGATCGGTTACGGTATCCCTGCGGAGATTCACGAGTTCGATGCACTGGTGGGTTACACGGGCACTGCCGAGTTAATGGTTCTTGAGCCAGAGAAGCGGGTGATCCAGTGCAACCCCTTTGTCCACACCGCCAACACCACCCCTGCTGGCATCCAGGGCGATCTAGTTTTTGTTGGTTCCAGCGGAATAGATGATTACCAAAACAAGGACGTAAAGGGTAAGATCACGCTTTCGGAGCTGTCCTATTTGCCTCCTCGCCAGGAAAAGCAGCGGATCGCCGCTGAGCGGGGCTCCATCGCCCAGATCATGATCAACTGGGGACCCTCAGATAGCAAGACGCTGGCTTACGGATCGGTCAAGCCCATATGGGGAAATCCAACCCCCCAAACTCTGGCAGACATGCCACGAATTCCCTCCATAACCATCTCCCGATCTGATGGGGAGTACTTGATAGAATTGAGCAAGAAGGGGCGTGTCCGGGTGTGGTTGAGGGCCGAGTCTCCCGAGGAGTGGCGGCAGTCTCAAAACACACTAGGATTTCTCGAGGGGAGCGAGGAGCCGGAGAAGTTCATTGTCTTTGGCGGCCATATGGACTCGTGGGGAGGCGGTGTGACCTGCAACGCCACGGGAAACTTTGCCGCCCTTGAAGTAGCTCGGGCGCTGGCCCTGCACCGTCACGAGCTAAAGCGCAGCATCCGCATTTGCTTCTGGTCATGCCATGAGACGGGGACCATGGTCGGTTCCAGTTGGTTCGTGGAAAACTACTGGGACGAACTTCACAGAAACGGTATAGCGTACATCAACGTTGATTCACCCGGGATGAAAGACACCAGCCGATACGAGGCTTTCACTTCAACAGAGCTGGCACGGTTCCACCTGTCCGTGGGGCGGAAAGTACTTAATGAGGAGGTTCATCGAAAAAGACTTGTCCATCATGGAGATCAGTCTTTCATGGGCATCGGCGTGCCATCTTTTTCTGGCCGTACAGAGTATACGCCCGAACATATAGAAAGCTGGCATGGGGCCAATATGGGGCCATGGCATCACAGCGACGAGATGACCATAGACAAGATGGATGTGTCTTTAATGCTAAAGGCCATGAAGGTTTACGTGGGCTATATCGTCCGCCTGTGCAACACGGCCGTGCTCCCATTCGATCATGTCAGCGTGGCCCAAGAGCTTAAGGATAGGCTGGACGCCATCGCCTCCTCGGTGGGTGGACGGTTGGACCTTTCCACTCCACGCAAATATGCCGATCTGTTAATCCGAAATACCCAGGCCCTGGATGAATATCTGCAGAAGCTACGGAAAGAAACTCAAGGGGCAACGTCTTGGAAGGAAAACCAGAAGGTTCTGTTAGCCAATAAGGTGCAAATGAAGCTGAGCCGTATCCTGCACCCTATCAATTTCTCCATTGCAAACAGGTATGGTTTCGATTATTACACTTTCACGGCTCTGGACGAACCTATTCCATGTCTGTACGATAGCAGGTACCTGGCAAATCTTTCTCCCGAGACTACCGAATATCGTGCCCTTCTCACTCATCTGGGGCAACAGGTCAACCGCGTCTCGGATGGACTGAGGGATGCCTCGGAACTCATAGAGATGAACCTGGATGCCTTGAAGAAGGTTTGACTTTGGACATTGGAGCTGATGCCATGGTTGGTGACTACGTGGAGCTTAACTGATACAGTCGGGAGCTGATATATCTTCCTGATTCTCAAGGCTTTCTTCCAATCTTCTTTCTAAAAGAAACCGGATTGATCAAGAAAGCTCGAAAGAGCCGAAAGGGAGATCTAATAGGCCTTCAAAGAAATCAGAGCTTCGGCCATCTTCACGGATGTAACGATGGGGTTGACCAGGGGCAAACCAGCCTCTTTCTCGGCCTGATGTAGCAGTTCCGATTCCATGAAGCCGATAGACATACATCCCAGAATCATCACGTCAGCTCCTTTTTCCTTTGCCTCCTCCATGCAGCGAATCAACTCCCTCTGTGTTCTTTTTTTGTCCTTATAAAGATCTACAACAGGTATTCCCAGTGAATGACTGGATACAAGCCGGTTTATATCCAGTCCCGCCTCCCTCACAAGCCGTCTTTTTATGGCGGCTCTTTCAGAGGAAATGGTGACCATAGAAAAGCGGCGGTCTCCACACGTTCCTAGTAGAATAGATGACTCACCAGGCCCCACAATAGGAATCCTGGATTTTTCTCTTGCTCCCTCTAACCCGGCATCACCCGCACATCCTATGATGATGGCATCATAGCAATCCTGATTCTCAACGACAAATTTCAGGATGTAAGGCAGCGCTCTGTATTCGTCTAAAAGATCCTCGATCGAATAGGGTCCATCTTCTATCTCCCAGATATGAACGGTGGTATCTCTGGAGGCTATCTTATTCAAAATTTTTTCTCTTCTTTCCTTCTCTTTTTCACTCAACCATTTTCCGGGGAAAAGATATGCGATCTTCATTTGCATCCTCCAGGAAGTTATAAGGTAACACTCCTTCGCAATTTCCTTCGCTTAAACTTATTTACTTCGGAAGAATATGAACACACTTAATATTCAATTCATGTCGCGTTGGGTGAGATCAAAACCACTATTTATTATTATACCCTTTACTCCAATACAACGATCCTGTCAATAATAAATAGGAGAAAAGCCATTTGCGTTGTTGGTTGTACATCGTAAAATAGAATTGACCCCTGATCGTCACTTAAAATTGACCCCCTGATCTTCCACAATCTCCTTCCAAAAAGGGGGGGAGTAGAGAAGGGATGATCAACCTCATCAAGCCAGACAGCCACCTTATACAAAATCCAGGCATTATAAGTTGTAATCGTTAAGCAGGGCGGGACTATTTACTACCCGTAATAAATAGCCGCCACCTTGCCGCTCCTTCCTAAATGTCATTGAATCGATTTTCCTGGGTGTATATTCCATCTGATGCCTTAGAGATCCTCCAACAGCGGGTCAATAGAAGGTCAATAAATGTATTCATGTTTTTCGGGTTTTGAAAATCGGCTCGAAATAATGAAAGCAGGAAAAGGTTTATAGTCCATCCTAATCCATCTCAAGGCTGGCAACTATATCAAAATTTTTCTTGTAATCTGCGCTTTTTTTTCTTCCATATGAAATAATGGGAACGGCACTTTCATGACGAGAACCGTGTGATCGAAGGTTTACGGAAACTTTTACACTTCTGAAATGCCCAAAGACAGTATCCTTGTTGCCGAGCACAAAAATGTCTCCGATACGATCCCCCATGAGATCAAATTGATCCACAGCTTCTTCACTGTGATAAACAGCTTCAATTCCCGAAAGATCTCTCAAAATCGCAATAGACTCCATAATGAGATCTGAGTTTTCAACATAAACATAAGAGGCTCCGCCTAGATTCTGATGATGTTCAATATATTTGTCTTTGATAATGGGAATAGCTCTAACATCAATCCCTTGAGCTTTCAAAACTTTCTCCAAATCAATCCCTTGAGTTTTTGCCGACATTCCATGATCTGCTGTTAAATATACTTCAATATCAGGATAGTCATTAAGAATCTGGCCAATGATGCGATCAAGACCCTGGATGTGTTTGATGGATTCTTCCTCTTCGGGTGAGTACTTGTGCATCATCCCATCGGTCGTTGAGCAGTAAATCAAATCGGGCTCTCTCTCCCTCAGAATAATCCTGAGCGCCTCCAAGAGCCAAAGATTAATGTCCGGTGAATAGATACCGCGGGCCGGGCCTATTTTCCGAACCATGTCTTCATGGGGATCTTCGGCCGACAACGAATAATCTGCGCCGGCGTTCAAAAGCTCCAAGAGTTTTTTCTTAGAAGTGAAAAGGGCAGTAGACTTACCTTTCTTTTTAGCGCGCTGAAGTAACGTTGGGCAGCAGAGGAATTCCGGGGATTCCATGAAATTCTCTTGTTGCGTTGACTTATCCAACCAGTAATTAGACGTAATCCCATGAATTCGAGGAGGTACACCTGTAATAATGGAAACATTGTTCACATTGGTAACGGAGGGGATAACAGCTTGGCCAATGATAAATGATCCCTCGCTCGCCATTTGATCAATATTTGGTGTAGGGGCCATTTCGAGATATTCGGGCCCTAAACCATCCACACAAATAATAAGGAGTCTCTTTTCCATTTAGTCCTTCTCCCACATTGCAACGCATTCTTCGCGTGAATTTACAGTGTCTTTGAGGTTTTCAGCCATGTTTTCATGATTCCAGATTCCGATTTCAAAAATAATTGGCCCCACGAAACAATAACCCTTTATCGCCTGCATGATTTTTTTATAGTCAATTCCATTATTCAAGTGAAAGGGCTGATGATCCTTCTTTTTCCCCTGGTCTGAAACTTGAACGCAATGAACGTGAAATTGAACAATGAACTGGGACATCTCATCCAACATATGAAGGATTTCCCTCGTTATGTTTCCCTCAGCTTGCAAGGCAGCATGGCCAATGTCAAAAAGGATTCCAAATCTCGGATGCCCGATCTCTTTCGTAAGATCTCTATCAAAGTACTCATATCCCATAAGAATGTCGCTATCCTGAGTCATCTCTATGGCTTTTCGTCCAAAGGCCAGGTGCGCCTCCCTCACTCAAGCAAAATTGGCTTTATCATGAATTCCCGTAGGATGAAATGTGACGACTTTGGCTCCTACGTCCAGAGCCAACCGGACATGCTCCAGGTAGTGTTCAATGCTTTTGCGACGATATGAAGCCTCTGAACTGGCTAAGTTGACCCTTCTGCCGTCGCTCATTTTTGCTTCAGATGAATGGATTGTCACCATCTCGAAACGATTGAGCGTTTCCTTCAATTTTTCCCGCATGTTTTTATCGAATTTCTCAGGTCCTCCATAAAGATGAGGCACGAGCTCAATCACTCTAAATCCAGCCTCATAGACGACATATATGGCTTCTTCAAAAGGCAATTTCCTCAAAGAAAGAGTAGACATTCCCAAACGTTTCCTGATATGAAATATTCCATTCATAATGATATTACTCCTTGATTTCGTCTTATCGGTCCAGAGCAGGCACAAAGGCCCTAATTGTATGATTGCTGGATTTGCTGTTACCACGAGCTCATCCCGTATGTCAAGGTCAAAGACTTAAGGGTATTAGCCAGAAAGTGCCCGTTCTGAACCCTGAATCCCGGAATTGCCAACGATAAGACACGAAAGGGAAAGAGCAGAAGAACGAAGAAGAAAACGGATGCTTGAATTGTACGCTCTGGCAACCAGGGCTCATGAATCCAAACAGCGGACGACTCATCGGAAGGCTCCCAAAATAAGCCGAAATTCTCCTTGCCCCTGCGGGAATGGCAAGAAATAAAAAAATCTTGTATGAATAAGGCACAGGGAGAACAGCGTTAAAGGTTATTGAAGCGTTGGTGTAAAATGGTTTAAAATAAAATATCGCCGAATCATTTCTACTTATTGTATGAAAACACGTGTCTTTAAATTAATGAATATTCAATTAGATTTTACGGAGTCAGGCCCCAAATTCTGAGCACAATGGGAATAGGCTTGCGAATCTTTCTTTCCAGCAATGATGACTCCTTGCAGCGTCTCTTACTGGGGAGGTACGAACGATTGTTCAGGCACGACCCAGATGAACGCCATCCATAGGATGCCTGGCAAGCGTTTGCGATGTGCCTTTGTCGTAATGGAATTGTTTGATCGAAAGCCTTTAGAAATCACACGGATTCATT
This sequence comes from uncultured Thermodesulfobacteriota bacterium, assembly GCA_964611635.1. Lineage (GTDB taxonomy): Bacteria > Desulfobacterota > JAFDED01 > JAFDED01 > JAFDED01 > JAFDED01. The sequence continues at coordinate 19,078 of CAZTAS010000066.1, read as the reverse complement.
GCTCCATGTTACATTTCATTTCTGAAGGCCTTATGAATGATGTGATGATTTTCACAGACTCCCGCACTGGCGTGATAGAAGCAACCATCGTGAATAACTCCCCGCCGGAAATTAAGAGGATTGATCTCTTTTTGATCTCTATTACTAAATAGAAAGGAGAAGATCATGGTTGAGAAAAAGAAACAACCCAAAAAAATATCAATGGGGAGCACTAAACAAGAAATGCTCGATGCCTACAATGCACTTATTAAACAATTGCAAGAAAAAGGGGAGACTGAACTGAAGCCGGAAGACAAGATTGAAGAGAAAAAGAACAAAGAGGTTGTGGAGGTTGCGGTTTCATTATCTTTAGAAGGAATTATAAAAGGAATCAGTAACCTCAAAATGGAGACAGGAAAGCTACTTACTCAAATTTCCGATGGCATGGAAGAAGAGTTTACGAAATTTAAAAAATTACAGCAGGCAATTGAAATAAAGGAGAAAGAATTAAAAGAAGTATACGAAATTGAAAAATCTGCGGCAACATTGACGGCTCTGATAGAAGTTCAGAACCAAAAACATCATGAATTTGAAACTGAAATGACTGCTCAAAAGGAAGAATTGAACCAGGAAATTCAAACAATTCGTGCGCAATGGGAAAAAGAGAAAACAGATCATGTTGCGGCCATTAAAGAAAGAGATGCTATGGAGTTGAAAAAGCAGGAAAGGGATAAGGAAGAATACGCATATACCTTTAACCGTGAACAGGAATTAGCAAAAGATAAGCTCGAAGACGAGAAAACGAGAATTGAAAAAGAAATTTACCTTAAGAAAGATCAGATGGAAAAAGAAATGGCTGAGCGAGAAAACGCAATTGTTGAAAAGGAAGATGAATTGAATGAATTACGAAAAAGAGTTATTTCCTTTCCCAAAGAGATGGAAACAGCTGTCAATAAAGCGATTAAAGAAACAACTGATAGAATCCTGCTGGAAGCAGAAAATAAAGAAGAATTAATAAAACGAGAATTTAATGGAGAACGAAACGTTCTTACCACTCGCATAGAGTCACTTGAAAAAACAGTTAAAGAACAGAGTGACCAGATTGCTAAGCTATCACAGCAATTGGAAAAAGCGTATCAAAAGGTTCAGGATATTGCCGTCAAAGCCGTTGAAGGCTCGTCAAACCTCAAATCACTTACAAGTCTTCAACAACTAATGACGGAGCAAACCAGGAAGCAATCCCTTTAAAAATAGCAGGAGTCATCTCAGTATTGAAGGGACATTTAGGCCGTACTTGGAAAGAAGCGCCTCGCACACTCCCACCCAGTAGTAAACATCGGGTATTCCTATCTGCCACAATAGCACCGGGCCAGATGCTGATCATCGAATATGGGGCTAATGAGGCGAGGAAATGGAATCCAAGGTTTTTTGTAGTATGTGAGAGCAGTTAAAAAGAAACCTAATATGCGGTCGGCGAGCAATAAGTAAAATTCTTAATTCATGTGGTGTCTTTTGACTCCCTTCTTGAAAAATGTCAGACAGAGATCCAGTGCTTTGAAGTTGCTTGAGATGGTTTTAGGTCCGCAATCGCGACGATGCAGGTGAAGCAAATAGCGCTCGATATGCTCTTTGTCCGGAAGGTCCAGCTTCGAAAGCTTTCGCAAGTAGTAATAGCCATATAGAGTATGTTATCCATTCAGTACAACAGTATCAGTAGATGTTATCAGAAGAAACAAATCAAAGGCCTAAAAATTTATGGTTAGCAAATAAGCTGAAGCTTCTACTATGGAGTTTTTTTCTTTTCAAAGCGGAGTGGAATTAATCTTAAGGAGTCCCTGCCAGATATGACGCCTTATGTGTTCTTAAAAATCTAAACACTGAAGGAGACGAAAACATGAAGGTAAAAGCCAACGACATTCACGTAAATTACAAAATGACGGGCAAAGAAGGCGCGCCGGTAGTTATGCTGAGCCATTCCCTGGGCTCCAGCTTGGTTATGTGGAATCCCCAGACGGAGGCCTTGGAACCTCATTACCGGGTGCTCCGTTACGACATCCGTGGTCACGGCCGCAGCGATGCGCCAGCAGGAGCATACACCTTGGACCAGCTGGGGGACGATGCCATCGGTTTGCTGGACGCTCTGGCTATCGAGTTGGTGCATTGGGTTGGGCTGTCGCTGGGTGGAATGATCGGCCAATGCCTCGCCCTAAATCACGCTGATCGGCTCCAGAGCCTCGTTCTTTGCGATACCGCCGCAATTATTCCTAAGGATACACAGCCGATGAGGAGTGAGCGTATCAATACGGCCAGAAAAAAAGGGATGGAGGCCTTAGTCCAGTCAACTCTGGAGCGTTGGTTTACCCCGCCCTATCTCAGCCAGAACCCTCCAGAGGTGGAACTGATCCGCGAGCACTTCCTGGCCACGCCAGTGGCAGGCTATACTGGATGCAGCGAAGCGATCCTAGGTCTCAATTACCTTGAGAGACTCCCTGAGATCAAAATCCCAACCATGATCATCGTCGGTGAAGAGGATTTAGGGACTCCGGTAGCCGCCTCTGAGGCCATGCATAAACGTATTTCGAACTCCAGATTGGTGGTTCTGCCCTCTGCCGCACATCTTTCAAATATTGAACAAGCCGAAGCCTTTAATAGTGTCCTGCTGAGGTTTTTAGAGGATTGTAGCCGCGGGCAGGTCCGTGGATAGATATTAAAAAATGCCAGCGAAAAAGGCTTTCGCTTAGGTTTCACTGTGCAGGTCTGGCTGAAAATGGCACGTGATTAAGGTCTAAAAAGTTTCGATTATGAAATCTTGTATGTATCAAGGGGAATAATTCACATTCGCCTCCATTTGTTTGTAGTATTTTCTTCTCCTGCCTAGTGGCCATATGAAAACCGGAGCCAAGACCTTTGGCTGAGGCTCAGGAAGAGATCGAGAGGTTACTCACCGAGTTGAGGTGAAGCGGTATTGCTGAGCTCTTTTCCCGGGAGGGCTGGAAACCGTTTAGTCCTCGATTCCGGCCAGTTTTTTGGCTGCTTTCTTTCTGGCCTCAATGTCGTACTCCCTGAAGATTGTGACCCGATGCGCCGCGGGTGAGCCGCCGCCATGGATGTCGGAGATGGTGTCGGCGCTCTCCATGGCCATCTTCTCCACCAGCCGAAACATCTTAACCCTATTTTCCACGGGAGCTTCGCTTGCGCCCACGAGATACTTTTTCAAAAGCGGGCCGACTTCGGGGTTGTCGAAATCCTTGTCCGAGGGCATGTCGGCCACGAAGCCGCCGGCCACGTCAATCATCAGCCGAGTGACTTCTGCCATTTCTTTGCCCTCATGGATCTTGGAGGCGTTGGCCAGGATGGGATCTATGAAATAGATGCCGGACGGCTCCCTTTTCCCCTCATATGAAGCGGCCAGGCTGCAACCGTAAAGCGTCTCGGCCCGATGAATCATGTCGATGACCTTTTCCTTCAAGTGGCTGGCCTTTTGGGTGCCATTGTAGTCTATCATGTTCAGGGCGGCGCCAGCCATGCAGTCTATCTTGCCCGCCTTGCAGCCTCCGTGGCTCTGACGATGGAAGGCCGAAAAACGGAAAACCAGTTCGCCCGCGAACTCGTACTCGCCACACATGAAGACCCGTTGCCAAGGCACAAAGACATCATTGAAGATCACCGTAGGGGCATACTTGGAGTATTGGACGTTGCCGCAGTCGCAGCCGTCTATCTCGCGGGTGTCCAGGCTATTACGGCCGACCACGTGGATAACTCCTTTAGTGTCGGACGGGACCGCGAGGGCCAGTGCGAACTCCTCCTCACCTTTCTTCAGGGCTCTGGTGGGCAGGACAATAAGTTCGTGTGAGGAGAGGGAGCCTGTTTGGTGTGTCTTGGCCCCGCGGACGACAATACCGTCGTCTCGTTTCTCCACTACATGCAAATAAACGTCCTTGTTGGGCTGATCCTTGGGGGACAGGGACCGGTCGCCCTTGACATCGGTCACGCCGGCATTGCCGGTGTAATCGTTTTTCTGCATGTACTTGATGAACTCGATGAGCCGGTTGTGGTAGTTGGTGCCGTACTTTTGGTCGATGTTGTGAGCCACGATGGACAGGGCGCACATGCAGTCCATGCCCGTGCAGCGTTGGTGGCATGTGCCTACCCGCCGGCCGAGTATCCGGTTGATTTTCACCCTGGCCACCAGGTCCTCGATGGAGGACGGAGGCAGGTTGAACCGATTCACATGCTCGCCTATGAGCGGGCTCTCGGCCACGACCAGGTCGTGGTACTCCGGGTCATCGGCCAGCTCGTATGTGGCGCCGGTGGCTTCAATGCCGGCCCTGATCCGGGGGTTGTCCACGACATTTTCAATCTTTTCCCCAAACATATAGACGGTGGGATTGAGGGCCCTCAGTGATTCTATGTATTCGGCTTTGCTCATTACACCCATGATCTTGCTCCTTATCCCTGAACGCGGTTTAAGATGACCGGAATCTTAACGGCCTGGACGCCCCTTTCGAAGCTTTCCAGGTTTAATTTTTCTTTGCCCTTGGACACGCGTGAAGGGCGGTCGAAAAATGCAACAAGTAATCCAAGATTAAACAGTATCGCTAAGGGTTGTCAAGGTTTTGCTCCTATTAAATATATTGTTTTAACCGCCGGATTTTTCAACCGCTGTTTACGACCTCCGGCGGAAACTGATCAACCGTTTCAGGAATGCGGCGTCATTTTTATTACCCAGTTTGCCATCAAAAAAGATCGGGGAATTTTGGGAATAGCTCTGCCTAATGTCCATATGTAGTATGTCTGGCATTTGGCCAAACATTGAAGATAGTTGCTATTTTCTGAAACAAATCAAAGGCTAAAAAATTAATGATTATAATAGGCGTTTGTGAGAGTCGCGAAGCGCATTCTCATAAACGCCTATTATAAATCTTCAACAAGGTTTTGGAACTTCTAGGTTACGTCTTTGGCAAGTAATCTACAATTTTGGATTTTGGAATCAACCACAATATGTTGTGGATTATTAAATGATGCTCTCATGACCAGGAAATGTGGATCATCAACTTATCAATCGAAAATCAGGAGGTCAAAAAAAGATTCTCATGGATCTCGATTTGAGGATTTTAAACAAGAACCTCCAACTGGAAGCAATGTTCCTCCTCAAATCACTGATTCTCACATGGACTTTTAGGACTCTCAGCTTTCTCCATCCTTCGGCTATCTTTATATTGATGAGCATTGCGCCAAAGGCTTTTTCGCTCTTTTAAGATGAAAACTGGGTTCAGGTGGATAGGTCTGTTTCTGTCCTATCAATTATCCCCTTCTTGAGCAACTCAAAAAACTTATCAATAGCACATCGCTCCCAAACGTTAACCCCTCAACGCATTTGATAAAAAACCCTCCACGGCGACATCATTGGTGCGATATAGACATATAATTGACACCCAACAGTTTTTTCCTTATTATATCTTCGTTGAAAAAGCGAGCTTCTATCATATTTAACTGGGTTCAGAGGTTGAATCCATGTATGACAGTGTACATGGTATCTTATGAGAATCTGAGAAAGGAAGAAAATGTATGTCTAAGTCAATAGGGATTGATCTGGGGACGACCAACTCAGTGGGAGCAATAAAAAAGGTTCACACAGAGGTTTTGAAAAATGCTGAAGGGGATTTCTTCACTCCTTCCTGCGTCACTGTGAAAAAGAAGAACTTACCCTTCTTGAAGCCTGATTTCGTGGTGGGCAGACATGCGCTGGAGTGGATGAAGCAGGACCCGGAGAACACCATCGTGGCCGTCAAACGGCTGATGGGAAGAAACTACCAGGACAAGGAAGTCCGGCAGATTATTGCCAACCGCCGGCTGCTCTACCGGATCGAGCGCCACTCCAGGGGGACGGAAAACAGCCTTGCTGTTATTCTTGGTGGCAAAGAGTTCACGCCGGAGGAAATCTCCGCCAAGATACTGGAAAAAATTCGCATGGATGCAGAAAAGGGCCTGGACGACAAGGTGGAATATGCCGTGATTACTGTACCATCATATTTCAACGATAAGCAAAAACATGCCACCAGAACCGCCGCGGCCCTGGCGTGTTTGAAGGTCCGCAGGTTGCTGCCCGAGCCCACCGCCGCCGCCATATCCTTCGGGGTGGACAACGTCAAGGGTGATGAGGCCAAAACAGTTCTCATCTTCGATTTCGGAGGCGGCACCTTTGACCTGTCAGTCCTGACCATTAGCGGTGGGCAGTTCATCGAGCAGGGGAAGGGCGGTGACATGTGGCTTGGCGGCGAGGACATTGACTGTCTTATTATTGATTATGCCCTGGCAGAAACTGCCCGGGAGTATCAGATCCACGACATGGCGACATTTATAGAGAATCAGAAGGAGAAACAAAAGAACCTTTTTCTCGGTGAACTGAAGGCAAGAGTGGAGAAGGCCAAGATCAGGTTGAGTACCGAGGACGAGGCCTATATTGAGATATTGGGCGTCCTGAAGGACGGTGACGGGGACAGTGTAGATGTGGATATAATTTTGACCCGGAATCAATTTAACGAGATCATCGCTTCGGTTGTCGAGACCATTATCAGGCTCACCCGGAATTTGCTCCGGGATATTCATTTCACCTCGGACCTAATCGACAATGTCCTTCTAGTGGGGGGAAGTTCACGGATTCCAAGGATAGTGGAGGTAATGAAGCAAGAGTTTGGGGATGAAAGGGTGCTGGTCCACGAAAGTCCCATGCTGGCCATTGCCGAAGGGGCGGCCATCCTGAGTCACCGGCTGGCGGACACCTATGAGTGCCCTAAATGCGGCCGTTTGGTCTCCCAGTGGGACAAGTTGTGCGAAAACTGCGGATTAGATCTGGAAAAATACACCATCGATCAAGGGATACTGGATATTGTTCACTCAGCGGCCCACGACTACTACATTTATCTGGAAAACGGCGAAAGGCACCTATTTGTGGAGAAGACTACACCTCTGCCTTGTGAAAAGACCGAGGTATTCAAGCTGGTCCATCCGGAACAGAAACTGGTTCACATGAAATTTTTCAACGTGGTGAACGAGGAAGAGGAATCCATTGGTGACCTGTGGCTGGGAATCGATACGGAGGACAAGGCGGAAGAGGCACAGCAAGAAGGCCCGCTCCACGTGGAGATCACTCTGAGGATCGACGAGAACAATCTTATCGAGGTTACTGCGGCCCTGAAAGAACGCCCCGACGTCCAGCTATCAAAGACTCTGTCCAGAGGAAAGGCCGACGAAAAGCTGCTCCTGTCCCTGGAAGAGACTATAATTGAGGCCAACCGCAAGCAATATGACGAGTACGTGGTAATTGATCTCCTCCACCGCTCCCTCTCTGCAATAAAGGACATCAATAAGGTTGTGGATCATGAGACTGGTGAGGTGGACGAACCGGTTTACGAGCGGGCGGCCCTGAAGATCGAGAAGGCCCGGAGAATGGCGGCCGAAGGCTATACCAGCAAGCCCTCTATTTACTATGGCGAGGCGGTACTTATGGACTTCGGTCCAGCCATCCATCCCGATGATCAAGCGACCATCAGGAAAAGGATGAAGCAACTGGAGGAGATGGACGAGCACGGGACCTATGAAGAGAACGTCCAGGCCTTCGATGACCTGAAGGATTCCCTGAACAACCTTGGAGTGGTTAATGAGCTGATGGAGATCCAAAAGGCCGGAGATATCTGTATGGAGACCAATCCGGCAAAGGCCCCCAAGTTTTTTCGGTCTATCGAGGACATCCTGACGGCGTTTAAGGAAAATGACCGGCACAGGGCGGTTGCCCTGCTGAAAGAGATATTGCCCGAAACTTACAAGATCGTGAATGAGTACGAATCCAAAACCGGTGTGATCTTTAAGGATATTAAGAAGTAAGTGGCATTTCCAACTACCTGCCCAATATGCGGTCTAGAAAGCATCACTCACGATAAGATCCAATGCCCCCAGTGTGATGCGGATCTGACCTGTTTTAAGGTCTTGGCCTCCCTCCCTGACGAATCGGTCAGGGAGAAAACCGGATCGGGGATAAAGATCATTTTATTTGTCGCCATTGGGCTGTTTCTTTGCCTTGCGGGTGTACTGTCGGTGTTCCAGTTCAAGCGACTTGAAACCCGGCTTCAGGAACAGCAGACATACTTCACGAACGCCATAAGCAACATGGAAGCCAAGCTGGTGCATCTTGCGCAGTATCAATCGAGCTCGCCGGATGTCGGTTCTGCCCGGACTGAGGCCAAACACATAACAAGAGAGGATATTGAAGGATCGTTTGTCCCGGAGAACTCCCTTGAAAAATCGCATCTGCAAGATAGCCTTCCGGAAAAAATTAACTTTTGGATCTATGAGGCAAATGAAAAGGATACCTTGTGGGGTATTTCGAAAAGATATTATGGTTCGGGATACTATTATGCGGTCCTTCTTGAGCACAATTCTCATCTCGGAATTTACAGCATCGGAGACGGGGTGCGGTTGAGAATCCTTAAAAATGCCGGCTTGGCAAAGGATATATACAAAAAAATTACTGAAAAAGAAGGGAACAGGATCTATTGGGAATACACCATTGCGGAAGGTGACACCCTCCAATCTGTAGCCATGAAGTTTTACAAGTCAAAAGATATGGTAAAACGGATCACCAATCTCAATCCCGATTTAGAATTTCAGCCGGGAGAGAAGATCAAAATCCTGCTTGAGTAGATAGAAAGTCATGAAAAAAAAGACGCAGAGTCTTGAATCCATATTGGCAAGGGCCGAGAAATTATTTGATAAGGGAAACTATCCGTTGGCCAAAAGGGAGTTTGAGAAGGCTGGGAGGATGTTCGAGCGAGCGGATATCGCTGAGAAGATCAAGATATGTAACAAAGAGACAGAAAAGCTTAAGGCAAAAGATCTTATAAAGAGGGCGATGAAACACGCAAAGAAGAGCAACCTCAGGGAAGCCCTCAGATGCTATGAGGAAGCTTATCGGATCTCTGGCGAGGATTGGATCCCGGGGAAAATTGCCCGATTACAGGAGGTATTGCTTGGCCGTGACACCGGCAAGGCCGCAAGAGATGCAGAAGCCGCCGGCCAATACCTGAGGGCGGTTGAGCTGTATGAGCAGACATTTACAGCCCAAAAAAGGGAAGAATTCCTTATCAAGAAAGCGCGTTGCCTTGTCAAGGCCGAAAGATATGGAGAGGCGATCTCGGTATTCCAAGACCTCACCTTGTCTGATCTCGGCGCCTTATATGACTATGGTTTTGCCCTGGCCAAATTGGGCCGATACTACGGATGCCTGAAGGTTTGGGATGATATTTCTTCACGGGACAGTGGTTTCCTGGAGCAAAAGGAGGCCGTCCGATCCCTGTTGGAGGAAGATCTATATAGGCGATTTGACCGTGCCAATGATTTCGCCAGTATCTACGAGGAAGGGGGATACCTTCTGAATTCCACCGACCGGCAAGGTCTGGATGGTCTGGTGGAATACTGTGAGTATGCCTGGATAGAAGAGCTCTGGAAGGAGGAGCGGTATGAGACCATCGCGGGACTGCTTTTCCATTCTCCCACCAAGATGGAGCCTGCTCTGCTTGGGCTCTATGCCAAGATCTGCTTCAAACTGGCTGAGACATCAGGAGCACATCTAGCCGACCTAACAATGTTCTGGCATACCGCGGTGTACAGCGAGATAGCAGGGAATTGCGCCTCTGAGTTGGAAGAGAGGGCCAAGGTGCGCCGGGAATTGATCCGGATGGCAGAGGAACTGATAAAAAAATATGCTGATCTCGGAGACGAATCTGCGGAAAAACAATTGATTGGCTGGAATATTGAGAAGAAGCTGGTTGAGGACCTCTATGACCTGGTCGGGGATCGGGTGGATCTTGCCCACCTGGTCTGCACACCGCAATTTGCCGCGCGCTTCGGCAAATCCGATCAGGTACTCCGGCTGATCAGGGACAACAGGGACTTTTTTGGAAACACGGAACACTATCTGATGACAGGCAGTTACTATTCACCGGCTGGGCAAAGCCTGTATCACCTCGAAAGCGGGGAGTACGAGAAAGCCCTTGCCAGCCTGCCGGAGGCGAAAGATGGTGATGAATTTCTGAATTACGGCATTTTGAGGGTGAAGTTTGCCTACGGACTGTATTGTCTGGAACAGGGAGTTAGCCGGCCCGGACGATATTTCGAGACCGCGACGGCTCTGTTCGATATCTCCTCCAGGTATGAGGAGGAATTCAAAGAAAAAGCCTTTGAGGTTTATGAACCGGATGAATTGCGCCGCTATGAGGAAGTCCTTATAGACATTCACAGAAAAAGGCCTTCAAAGCGAATAAAAGAGGCCCTGTCACTGGTTATGAGCAGGCAGGCCATCGAGGTATACAACCGAGGGCTGATGAATTCAAGAAACCTGGAGATCACTTTAATAAAGGCATTAACGCTCAATCCCGAGAACGAACTTGCCCGCGGCGTCTTGAATGATCTTCAAGTCGATTTGGAAATTCAAGACCTCGATAAAGCCCTAAGCAAACATAGAATGAACAAAGCGTGCAAAATTGCGGCGGAATCCAAATATAAGGAAGTGCGGAACTATTTCTTCGAGTTCATGGAAAAATGTGTTGAAAGCTTAGACGAAATGGGGATAACCAATAAGGAAAAGATTTTAAGGCTTAATGATCTTCATGGGTGGTGCACCAGGGTGGATGAATCACATTTTATACTATATCATATCGATAACTTGCTTAAGCTACTGGAACAAAGGTGAGGTGATGAATCCATATAAGATTTTGAATATCGATTACCGCGCTTCTAAACGGGAGATAATTCAGGCGGCGGCCCGGGCTCTGCGGGAGAGGAAATTCTCCAGCCGAGAGGTGGCCGTGGCCCAGAAGGAGCTTCTGGATCCAATCACCAAGGCAGCCCATGCCTTCCTGCACTTTATTGATGTAAAGCCCCTTCAGGAACGATTGGCTCTGACTCGGCCGGAGGCGCGGACCTTAACCGATTTGAAGCGCTTGTCTATTTTCGATGAGGATTCATGAAAAAAGAAAAAGAATTCCTGAAAAAGAAATTCATTGAATTTCAGTTGAAGATAGCCGAATTGACCCACGCCCTCCATGAACAGGAAAATTCCTTTCAGGCCAGAGAAAGGGAACTATATCTAAATCTTTTTGAGGTTCTGGATGCCTTTGAAAATCTGGACGAAACAATTCAGGGCAAGGAGGATGAGCTTGACAAGACGGCTTTGCGGCTGGCCAAAAATGTCCGTGCCATTCACAGGAAACTCATCAGGCTGCTCAAGGCTAACCATATCGTCCAAATCGAATTTCAAGACAGCAAGGCCCGGATGGACTACTGCAAGGTCGTGGACACCCAGGAGGCTCACGATATGGAAAACGAGACGATCCTTTCAGTGGTGAAAAACGGCTACATCGACAAACAGAGGGATAAAGTGCTCAGAAAGGCCGAGGTGATCACCGTTCTCAATGGTTGATGCTGGCGAGATTGCCCGGCAGCCAGCAAGATCCTGCGCTGGGAACGGCTAAATATGGTTACTATTCAAGCAAATATCACTCAGGATGCCAATGCCATCACCATCAGCGTAAAGCCTCTTTAAGAGTGGTTTCGATCAGCGTCTTCAGAATACTTAAAAATTAGGAAAGATGGAGACATTCATGAAATTATAGAGTTAACAATTTAAATCAGCAACCAATTGGTAATATTTAATTACTTGGGGACGCAACAGGCCGCCACCAAGCGGTCAAAGATGGTGTTGGTGGGTGGCCCAGACGACTTGTGGGTCGCGAAGCGATAAGAGGATTTACTCAGCACGTCATTCTGACGCTATGGTCCATTGAAGGAAGCCGAAACCACCTTTTGCTGCTGCGCAGCCCAGACAATAAATTGTCTGGTCCACTCGATAGGGCAAACTGGCTGGGCACCATGGTGATATACAAGTTTCGTATCCGTTGGAATCATTGTTTTCGGTCCAACGGTTATACAACGGAGGGCTTTTAATAATGAAGTTATTAAAAATCATTTTTCTGAACTAAATTGATAACTCTATAAAATTATAAGATTCATAACAAGAGATCTTGTGCTAAAATGACACCACTCAGCAGAATGCTCTATATAGGCCCCAAGTGCTTTCTATTACATGATTATCCGACGGATAGAGTTCAAGAAACTCTTGAGCCCTTCGGTGTACAACAGTATCAACTTGATCTTGTCATCACCCATATGACCTGCCTAACATGACGGGCGCGGAGTTGGCTCAGAACCGCATGGCCATCAGGCCTGATGTTCTGATTATCCTTAGCACAGAGTTTCAGTGACTTGATAACGGAAGCAAATACCAAGGCCATAGGCATCCGAGAACGTGTAATGAAGCCTGTTATGATTCGAGATCTTGCCAAGCCCATCCGGAAGGTGCTGGACAAGAGCTGAGGTTGGAAACTACTACATGTTGTGGTTTAATCAGAGCAGCCAAAAATGTAGATTTCTGTTATGACAAGAAAGAAATCAAAGGCTGAAAAATACAAGGTTAACGTTTGATATCGTAATATTTTGCCGTGAAAGGGATACTGAACTCAGAGTGACTCTCAAAAGGTTCACCCTGGAGTTCCGTTTGATTATCCGTATAGATATTCAATCCACCTCAATGCCTCTGTATCGCTGACTTTTCCGAGATACCGTTGGGTGGTCGAAAGATTTGCATGCCTGAGAATGACCTTGCTCACAATCTCGATTGGCGTTCCCGCCCTAAAGGCATAGGTGGCCGCATGTCTCCTCAAGTCATGGGGCCTGATGTGGACGCCGACCAGACCACCAGGCTTTTTCACAGTCATCCTCGCCGCTGGGTATGTTATTGGAAAGATTCGATCGGACTTGGCAGCTTTATACTATATATGGTAATATCTTTTATGATTTCTTCAATATATTGTATTTTTCTCTTGACAAAGGGGAGCCAAATTTTTATTATACTCTTCAAAAGGCTCGTCCATGCACCAGCTGTGTATCAGACTTTTCAAGAGACATCGGTTCGACTCCGGGTCTGAGAGCTACTCAATTATCCGCCAGTAGTAAGGGTGTCAATGAATCAAGAGGTCAAGATCATGCCGGAGGATGCCCTTCAGTTGGATCGATGCAGATTTTAAGAAAGGATTTTGGGCTGTTATCAAAGAAGTATTTCTGCAAGAGTACAGGGGCACATTGATCGAGATATTCCTTTCAGAGTCCCATGATCCTCCCGGCCTTCTTCTGCGCCCGGCACCGAGGCGTGAGTATCGGGCTTTCATGTATGATCCTCCTTTCCTAGCCCGCGCCCCGGCGGTCCGAATACCGGGGACCTCCGAGAACGTCATTTGGCTATGGCGGCAACCGAGAGAGCTCTTCGATCAATTTAGGGCTATCAGAGCCATCAGGAGCCTCTTGGCGTGATCTATTTTTTAATACTAAGGTCATTTTCTTACAAAAGGGCACAACCAGGGAATTGAATGATGCATCAGATTGCCAGCTTAGTGTCCCTTCGCTTTGCAATCTCCCAAATGCATTCCAAAACTACCTATCTTTTCAAGTATATAGGAGGCTAACTACATGAGAGGAAAAGGTGGAAAACAATGGTCTGGCCTTCATATCGCGGAAAAGATCGGGGGAGCGTTTTACGCACTATCAGAACAGGTTAAGCGCTTCAATGACACCTTGGAAAAACTGTCCTTCGAAATCAAACGGTTCAATGACTTGTACGAAGGCAAACCAAAGCCCAAGGCTCACGTAGTATCAAAGGGGGCCTTAAGAGGGGTGGCAGAAAAAGCCGCTCTGAGAAAGCCAGAACGCACTACCGTTTCTCAAATGAATATTCCTGGTACACTTTACAAATCGATTCTCGCGATTTCCCAGAAGAAGCCCGAGTTTACTATGAACGAAGTCATCGATCGAGCCATGAAATCCTCCCGTGGTTCCTTCAAGAAACAAAGCATGAACACCGCACTCCAGGGTTTCAAGGTTGGCTCCAAGACGGCAAATAAACAACCGGAGAGATGCCGTGACCTTATTAAGGTAGTTGAAGGGAAAAAGGGGTTGTACAGGTTAAATCCCGATAAAATGCCATCTCCAGCACAAATCCCCTGATACTCCAATCTCAGGTTCTGTTTGAAGTGTCTTCGGCCTGCCCTCACATCGCCGGGATGTGTTCCTTTGGCATTTATAGATACGAATTTTTTGCCTACCATTTCTGGTTACTCGATGAACCATTTTTGATCCTCCCTGGAGTGCTAATATAACCTGAGGGAATTGACCAATGGCACAGCGTATTTTGCTGATTCGCCATGGGGAAACCGACTGGAACCGCAATCAGCGATTCCAGGGGAGGAGCGATGTGCCCCTGAATCACGAGGGCAGAGAACAGGCCCATGCCTTGGCTCTGGCATTGAAAGATGAACCGCTCACGGCTATATACTCCAGCCCTCTGGTTCGGGCCATGGAGACGGCGCGCATCATCAAAGTCTTCCATCCCTCAACCCCTCTTTTCGAGGAAGAGGGTCTGATTGAGATGGATCTGGGGCACTTCGATGGAATGGAAGCCCCGAGTTGGGCACTACAATATCCGGATTTTCGTAAGAGATGGCGGGAGAACCCAGCATCCGTCAAAATGCCGGGAGGCGAAAGCCTCCAAGAGGTCCAGTTCAGAGCTATTGAGGCACTGGAGCGCATCACTCTGCCATATCCACATGAAAGCACACTACTCTGCAGCCACAATTTTGTAATTTGCACCATACTATGCCGTGCGTTAAAGGTTCCTCTCAACAGATTTCGAACATTGCGACAGGACACTGCAGCCATCAATGTCCTTTACAAGCAAGGAGAACGGTTGTGGGCTGAAGTGGTAAATGAGAGTTCCCATCTCCAAAAGTATAAGGAGGGTGAAGGAGGGTAAAATTCCAGTCTGTTGTACCTTCCAATATGAATATTTGAACTTCTTCGATGATCGGGAAGGATTGGAAAGTTATCGGGCGTTGATGCATGGCAGAACCAGAATACCTGCCAGGTTTTGATTACATCACCAAAGCTTAAATGAAATCTTGAAGCTTCCGGGTTTTGTTTGTGGCAAGTAGTGTTGAATGTAAATACTGGACACTTTTATAATTATGCGGTTCTCTGGATAACATTCAGATTGTGGTGTTATACAGCTAGAAAAATCATGAAATAGAGGATTTTTTCGCAATATTTTATTAATTTTTTAAAACTATACAGAAACTATATACTAACTGGTATGTTCCTTAAGGGCCACGGAAAAAAAATAATTAACCTTGGAGGTAAATAATATGAAACTGAATCCGCCATCAGAATTAGAAAACTATCAATATGATCAAAAGTCAGCATCTCGATCCTCTTTGCTATCTCGCGTGCTTGGTTGGCTTTCGGTCTTATCATTTGTTGCAGCAGTGTATTCTTTTATCTTTCTGCCAGAAGAGAAGCTGATTACTATGAGTTCCTTTGTGGGTTTTATAATGCTGTTCAGTTTGTATATCATTTGCAAAATCTTGAAACGCCACTTCCGCTGTAGTCGATGCCAGCAGATCATGGATGTAATTGACGTGAAATGGACCCCAGACCAGTGGCAGCAGATACAAGGATATGAACTGCCAGGAAGTTTCAGGGGAGCGGACGGTTATCTCTATACCACCGAAAGAGAAAAAAGTGGCGGCTCAACCCACTATTTTATTCACGCTCATATACAGAGGTGGTATGCATGTCATCAGTGTTGTTTGTATTTTCTGAATGCAAAGTACTTGCAAGAAATGCTATTATCAACTGTAATTAAGGAGGAATTTGAGCAAGCAAAACATTCACTGCTCACAGATCGCGAAACAAGCGAAAAAATGGATTTAGCTTACAAAGCGAGGTTACAGGGACGTCAGAAATCAGAATAGCGTTGATGTCGCTTCGCTCCGTTACCCATTATTTATTCCGGCTGCCCCGAAGCGCATACCTTCTTCTGACTCCTGCTATTAATCGTTGACCCAGATTGCACCCAAAAAATTTCGATTGTATTTACAAATCTTCACTTTCTAATGACCAACCACCATCACGATCATTCTGGTGGGAAAGTAATCTTCTTATTACCATACTTTGGCGTCAAGAAGCCTCTTCACTACTTTCTCTGGCAGCGAGCCCGAAACCTCCCGAGTTTTACCATACCGGCCTTTTGAAATCACCCTGGCATTGATAAGACCCTAGAGGTCGAGAAAGCTGATCATATCGGAAAAGCGCCTCTGAGTGAGTGCCGGGATCTTTTCCTTGTCGCACAGGACACGGTAGATTTCGTAAACTTGCCCGGTTGTGAGCTTCCTGGCTCCTTTGGCCAGACTTGAATAGGAGGCAATGAGAGACAGTTTCTGCTGCTTGGCCAGAAATTTGATGAGCTCCTCTGTCTTGTGCACTTCCAGGCTGTGCTCTGCGATGTCCACCTCCCTCTCAGAAAGCTCCCCGGAAGTTTCCTCCGCTACCTTCACCGCTTTGGCCAGGAGTTCCACTGCCTTGCGGGCATCCCCTGTCTCACGCGATGCGTATGCTACTATCTTCTGCAAAGCGCCCTCTTTGACCTTGTTGACGTCCAAGGCCTTCTTGACCCTGAGCTCCAGGATGGCCAGGAGGTCAAGGGCGTCATAAGGCTCAAAGATGATGTCGGTTTTCTTGAGGAAACTGAGAATTCGAGCATCAAGTGTCCTTTCCCAATCGAGACGGTTGGTCAGAAGGATAAGCATGAGGCGGCTTGAAACCTTGCGGGGAAGAGTTTTTCCAAGGAACGTGAGGAAGGCATCGGCATTGGGCCTGACATTGTCTGCCTCATCGATAAGGAGACATAAAAAGACCGGGTGCCTGTCGATGGTTTCAGCGATCAACTCCTGCATGTACTCGAGGGGGATGCCTTTCCGATACCTCCTGTTTGATGCGTCAAGGGAAATGGCAACCTCGTTGAGAGCGCCGAAAAAGGTCTTTGGGGAAGTCAGGTCAATGTATGCGTAACGGAACAATTTCTGTTTCTTCTCACAGACGCGCTGGAATGTTGATAAAACGTGGAGCAGGGTTACGGTCTTTCCAGACCCCGTGGGACCATAGATGAAGAGGGATGGGGGATGGATGCCATCAAGAATGGGTGTAAGCTGACCGATGATCCTGCAAAGCTGTTTTTCTCTGATCTTTCGGTTAAAGATTTCCTTCAAAACCGCTGTTCGCTCTTCCTCTGGCAGCTTCTCATCATCGAGGTAATCAGGGTTGAGAACAAGAACGCGCTTTGTTTTTGCCATATGGAGAGATTCAATCAATGATTCGGTGCGATCCTCATAAGACCCATTTGCCGTGAAAGCTCTTCCATCGGACATTTTCTCTTTCAGGACATATAAGAAACATAGCTTGTATTTAAAATTTTTTGTGCACTGAGATGTCACAACACCCAAGGGGGTAGGTGAAAAATTTCTCATGGAAGTCGTTATAAGGATATGTCATGTAGTTATTTTTCTTATTTTTTCTTTTTATCAAAAAATGCCAATTACAAGTAGATTTATAAATGTTGTCTCTTTTCAGTAATGAAATGAAAGGCAAAAGAATAATGTTACAATTTAACGTGAGCATTTCCATAGAAAATTTATTCAGTGTGCCAGGCCAAGCCTGGGAGAGGGGAATGAGAGGTCGGAAGCTACTGAACTGAAACCTTTCAGAGGAACCCAGCGGGTAATCAGTCCCGCCCGGCCAAGCGTGCCGGCAGCCGGAACCAAGTGTTGGGTGGTGCCAGGGCAACCTGCACTGCTAAGCGTACACAGGGAGCCTGCAGGCTGTGTTATTGAGCCTCGAAAGTTTCTTTTCGTGGGAGCCGACGCTGTTGGGTAAGCGGAAGGCAATATCTGGGCTAAGACGGCATCGCGTCGAGATCCCGCCGGGCTCAAAGAGCAGGGCATGCAGGCATTGGGGTTCCCTAGGAACCTGGGAGGCCCTGCCGTCTCTGTCTGGAATATACCGGTGAGGGGAAGCCGGAGACCACTCCCGGCCCGTGCAGAATGCCGCTTGTTCCGGCACGGGAGCGAAGAAACAAGCGGCAGGCAGTATCCGAGGGTGAAGGGAACGAAGCCCTAGGAGAAGGGCGGCAGGGAATCGGAGTGCCCCATAGTACCTGCGAGTCGGGGGAACCTGCCCAAGGGACCCTGAGGAGGGAAGGGGGCGCCGTGTCATGGAGCCTTTGGGGGGAAAGATGCCGGGAACATCGAAGCCCACATGCATCTCCACAAAACTTCAAAGGGAAGCGAAACTGTCTAAGGCTGCACCAAGGATGGTATGGACGACGCTGGCCCACCACATTGACCTCGATCTGTTGTTCTCCATGCCCTTCGCGGCCAAAAGGATTACCTGCGCTCGGATGATATCTCTAAAAGGTGCCGTATGTTTTCTGGCCAGGGAGGTTAAATGTTGTCGCTCCTTATTATCCAAAACAATCTCAAACGGACTCTTTCTTGGCATAATATTCCCCCCTTTTTATGGAGAATATCATGCCTGAATTTCAGTCAAAAGTCAATGAATAATACGTTACATTATTTATGAAGAGAACCACTTAGATGTTCGGCTATACACCGCTGAGAATGATGAAATCAGAAAGTGCTCATGGAAAAAGATCGATGATGGAGAGGCTGTGATGGATTTTTCCAGGACAGAAGGCTTGTTGAGAGCCAGTGCCTTGAGAGACGAGGTAGTCCTGATAGTCGGTTTAGGGAGCGATGGTTCGGTTGTGGCTATTTATCTTGCCAGAACCGGTATTGGAAAGGCGATCCTCGTGGACAGCGAAACGTTGGAAAGAGTTAATCTTGTCCGGCACATCGGCCGGCACCATCAGGTTGGAATGCCGAAAGCGGATATTGTTGCCCAGGAAATGCTTCTATCAATCCATCAATTGAGGTACAAAAAGAAAACCTCATTTTCCTGGGACCTCCCGGAATAGGCAAGACCCATCTGGCCGTGGGTTTTGGACTCAAGGCTTGTTTTGCAAAATATCGGGCCCTTTTCATGACGGCACAGAAACTGATCGAAGACTTAATGCTCTCGCTCAAGGAAGGGACGATCACCTCGA
>CAZTAS010000065.1:0-27556 GCA_964611635.1 uncultured Thermodesulfobacteriota bacterium | reverse complement strand
GAAATTAATATCCACAATATACAGAATATGCTGAAGGAAGTCAATAGTCATTTTATCATAATGGCCATCCTATTCGGGAAAGCTCAAAAACCGACAAGAAGATGGTGGCCAAAAGGCTCCTGGAACAAAGAGAGGGGGATATTGCCCAGGGCAAAATACCGGGGATACATTTTGACAAGGTAAATTTTGATGAACTGGCAGAGGATTTTTTGACTGATTACAAAGTCAACGGCAAGGATGTTATTCGAGCTGAAATCAGCGTGAGGCGCCTCATAAAAGTATTTGGAGGAATGAGGGCACCGGCCATTGATACCCCAAAAATTAATCGATACATTGAGCACCGTTTGCAGGAAGGCGCACCCAATTCTACCATAAACAGGGAGTTGTCAGCGTTGAAGCGCATGTTTAACCTGGGAGCAAAAAACACACCATCCAAAGTTGCCCATGTTCCCTACATCCCAATGCTAAAGGAAAACAATGTTCGCAAAGGATTTTTTGAGCATGGGGAATTTCTGGCCTTGGAAAATTCCCTAACGGAATATCTGAGAGGGCTTGTTACCTTTGCCTACAAAACCGGATGGCGTATATCGGAGATCTGTGCCCTCAAATGGGCACAGGTGGATAGGAAACAGGGCATAGTTCGCCTGGAGCCAGGAGAGACAAAGAATGATGAAGGCCGCACCGTATATCTGGATGATGAACTCAGAGAGGTATTCAATCAGCAATGGGAGCGGCGCAAAGAACTGGGGAATGTGTTGCCCTACGTCTTTTTGAATGCCAACGGTACAGACAGGATAAAGCGTTTCGACAAGGCATGGGAAACCGCTTGCAGAAAAGCCGGAATTCGTGTTAGACTATTTCATGATTTCCGGAGAACCGCTGTCCGGAATATGGTCCGGGCCGGGATACCTGAGAGGGTTGCCATGACGATTTCTGGGCATAAAACACGATCTGTCTTTGAAAGATACAACATCGTCAGCGATGCGGATCTGAAGGAGGCCGCGAGACGGCAGGCCGCCTATCTCGATTCCCAGGCGGGCACAATTTCGGGCACAATCGGAAAAGTCGTTTCTCTAAAGCCGCATGCCCCCGTAGCTCAGGAGGATAGAGCAACGGATTCCTAATCCGTAGGCCGCCCGTTCGAGTCGGGCCGGGGGTACCAATGATATCAAGGATTTAGCTACAAAAACTAAGTTTTTATTTGTTTAGGGATAACCCAGGGATAACCAGAATGCGGGATGCCAGCAGAAAGGGAATAGGTCAAATTCTTTACAGTTGTTTTGATTAGGCATCTTTGGCCTCTTTTTTTTCGATTACGTCGATGGAGGTTTTCCAAAAAGACGAAGGCTCATTTTCAGAATCCAATCTTTAACAGAGACCCCACTCTTCCATCCTCTTTTCCAGTCTATCTGTCAGCCAGGGGTCCAACACAACGCCGTCCAAGATGCGTGCGATTGTTTTTGGTCTATTGTCTCTTGATGTAAGCTTCTTGGGGTCCGGTAGTATCCACTCCGGAAGCTCACCATCAAGCCCAAGACACAGAAGGCAAATATAACGCAAGAATATCTGTCGTGATATCTCCGTGAGATTATGGGAAATCATATTCTTCAAGTCATAAGAGTCCTCCTTGTCAGGATGTCCCTCGTGCACAATCTGTGACCTGGTCTTATAGTGGTGATCCAGAATTTGGAAAAGAGCCATCCTGCGCTCAGAACCGGACGCCAGAAGTGCAGCTCCGCGCACCGCCAACTTGTAGGCAAGCTCTTGCCTTGTGCCCGGTGTGAGCAGGGATTCGATAACTGTAACGAAGCCCACAAACGTCTCCATTAGGCCCTCCCAGGAAGTGTGCAGATTCATCACTGACCGGACGTATGCCTCAGTCGGATACCTTATGTGGCCGCCAGCATCGAGATCATTAATCCTTTGCCAAATTTCGAAAATCTTTTTTAATTTCTGTCCGTTCTCTCCAACCTGTTCAATCCACATCCTTGCTTTAGGCTCGCCTTCCTCGTCATATGAATCCCAGGGCAGATAATCATTTCTTACTTTCTGATAAATTGGATGATACTCGAATATATTTGTCCTGACCCTTATTTCTACAGCGAGGTTGGCGTCTTCACCGATGCACAAGAAAACAGGTCCGATAATCCCTATATCACCCTCCTTTTTTATGGGCTCTCCGATTTCTGACCAGTCGATAGGAGTAAGCAGAACGCCACCCATCCAAATGCCGGTCATTCCTCTGTACTCAACTTCTTCCCTCACTGTGAGAATGTGCCAGATTGCTGCTTTCTTGATTATCTCAGGATTGACAATCCCATGCCATGAACTCTGGGGAAGCATAAGAAGATTTTCAAGCTCCTCTTCAGTGTATGTTCTGAACTCCCCTACAGGAAGGGCAATATTGTTGAGTTCTTTTCTTTCATGGAAAGGCACAAAACCGTCAAAGACGAAAAGGCGGATGAGTTCTGAATCGTTCTTATAATTGTCCAAGATATTGAGCAAATTCTTTTCGTCTACATCCGAGCCCTGCCACAAGCTGACATAGGTTCCGGTATTTCTAAAAAAGGCTTTTGCTGCCTGTTTTGCTGTATTTTGCTTCCATTCATCAAGAGATTTCACCTGGCGCTTGCTCTTTGATTTTTTTCTTTGGCTTTCTTCTCTTTTGGCAAGTCTTCCCAGGTCAGAGGCGATTGGTCCTGCTTCCAGGGCTTTTGCAAAAGCTTCGAATTCCTCCGTGGCTTCAGCTTCCTTTATCCCTGCTTCAAGGAAATGTCGGTCGTCTTTTGTGGATTCTTTCTTCCCAGGGAAAGGGACTACCTTGGATAGCTTTGAATGGTGTGCCTTGAAGATCCTCTGGCATTTGTCAAGATAGGTTTTCAGGGCAGAATCCATGTTAGCTCTCTAGTCCGTCTTGAAGGTGGCAAAAATCAGCCTGTGGTCAGAAAGCCTGTCCTGCATAGTATCAAGGTCTCCATAAAGATGTTTCAGCAGGACATCCGCAGGAAATACCCTGATGCTTTTCTCCGCATACTCTGCTTTCGCGCCGCCAGATACTTTTGAAACGATGATGTGATCTATCAAGGACTTTATCCCTATGTAGGTGTATGCGCAGGAAAGCTCTGAAGTGCAGAAATAGAAGGTATCGTTTTCATTTAGTTTTGCAAAGGGGGCTGAATCGAGCCGCTCATTCAAATCCCCAACAATGATTACATCCTTGTCAATTGATAGCTTCGCTTCTATCCACTCCCTGAGCTTTTTAAGCTGTCTTTCTCTTCGCTTTATAGAGTCAAAGTCAAACATGGCTTTCAGGTGCAGCGCGATGAAATGAAAATCAAAATTTCCTGCCTTTACATTGGCATACAGCGGAAGGCGTGGGAAAAGGTCTTTTGTCTGGGTCCAGGCTTCCTGGAGCTCTGAAAGCTCCTTTGGCCTGTCTATGAAGGATATCTTGTCTTTTTTGAATATTATCCCTATCTTCTGCTTGCCTCCGGATTGGCCAATTTTGGAGTCGTATATTGCATCACCATGGTCATCATTTGGCAGTCTTTCAACGAGCTTGTCTAAGGCCGCTTTGTTTTCGACCTCTATGACAGCGAGCAATTCCATGTCAAGGAGGTCTATGATTTGCGCAAGCTTCTTTAGGTCGAAATCCTCTATTGGATTCTGGTCATTGATGCCGTCTCCCAGGTATTTTATAGAGAAGGAGCCGATTTGGATGGTTTCAGCATGGGCTAAGGGTATGCATAGGAAGATGGCCAAGGCTATGATTAGAATTCTTTTCATGTCACTCCTAAAAAACCGGTTTGATTAATTTCCAGCTTGTGTTCCAAGAACGCTGAAGACTTTCTTTTCCCATTCCCCACAACGGGCAGGGTCTGAAAGAAGAAGCACCAGCCGTCCGTTCAGAATATTCTCAAGATTCCTCTCCGTAGATGGATCTGTCTCTGTAAGATCCTGCAGTGACTTTGAATATCGTTGAGCATCTGGAACGAACTGCTGAATGCTCTGAATTGCAATATCTACAAGTTGTTCTATGAGATTGTCAGGATATAAAAAATCGTAATCTGTGTCTCTTGTTTGAGTGGAAGAATAGGAATCCCAGACTCGACGGATTAACTCCACCTTTTCTTCATTTTCATATGCCGGCAGAAGCGTACTATAACACGCCTTAATCCTTGCAGCCCATGGCGGATGGACATCAGCGACATTGATATTGAAAGGATTTCGTCCCATCCTGATTGCCACATCGACGCCAGAAAAATAATGTGCAGGTCCACAGACGAAAGTCGCATAGATGTCACTGAAAAGCTCGTTAAGCCTTTCACCCCAATAAGCTATAGCGTCATCTATCATTTTATTCCTTTCGGCTCTTTTTTCAGGTGACATAGAACCGATGCTCAGCCTTAATTGAGAGAAGTATCCAAAGACTACTCTTGCTAGATTCTGCACAATGCCTGGAAAATGCTGGAATACATCGTGTCCTAATTCGTGGTAGAGGGCAGCCATATCAGATGTAGATGTCACATGCTGGGGCGGGGCAAAGATGATTGGCATTTCAGTCATTGCAGGAAAAATCGCGTGATGGTTATCAAGGCGGACTAGAACATCTTCAACCCAAGAGAGGCCGCAGCGCTGTAAAACAGAAAGAACGACATTCCTAAAGAATAGATCGTTTGCATTCTCTCTCTGCAGTCCCGGAATGTAATAATATGTTAGCACAAGTATCTGATACTCAATATCATGGACAATAGGGATCGCCCTCTGAGCGAGTCTATTACTCTTAAGATTTAAGATTGCTTTAAGCCGTTCATATGATTCCTGCAATTCCGTGTATTTGCTATGCAGAAAATCAACAAGTTGAGTGTGGTTCTTGTTTTCGGCGCGCAGCTTATTTATCTCTGATTCTATCCACTCAAAAAGAACAGAATACTCTGCTACCTTTGAATCAAGATATTCCTGCATAGAAACACCTACCGGGCATACAAACGCTGCAGGTCTTCTGCGAATTGGTTATCTAACAAAGAGAGAATATCCTCCAGGATTGCCAGGCTATCATCTGTGAGTTTCTTGTTTGAGCTAATCTCTTCGGCTATCTTCTCTAGGTCCTCAATCCAGTCCTCGATAGGTTTCATGCCGCTCTTTAGATGGTCAATGATAGGCTGCAAGTAAAGTGGCGGTGCTTCCTCTTTTAGGACTGATAGCAAACGCGAAGCAAAGTCAGTAATGAATTTCTGGCTATTTGACAAATCTTCGGAGGAAAAGCCGAAATCAGAACTCCGCTCCAATGCACTAGCCTCAATTACCAGAAGAGCGTTATTTAGTTCCCTTAATGTCTCCACTTCGCGCTGAAGTTTCCCAGAGACTGACGCAAGCTCATTCATGATTTTAACCTCCTATTCTATTTTCAGAAACAACTAATATTTAAATCTCGTCCTCTATATAAGACTGGTCTTCATCCTCTTCCTCATATTCCGTCTCATCATCGTTTTCTTGGGTCGGCGGCCGCAATGTCTCTCGTAAGAGCTCGTCTGTCCAGCGAATAGAAACAGGAAGGCTGATATCGATATCAGGAGCGCTCCAATTCAAGTGCGTTAGATGATATGCATCCCTTGCTATTTCTTTAATGGTGAAATCCCCGATTGTCTCCACAATCTCTAGAAGCAAAGTAATTGCTGTCCTGCCACCCGGCTCGTCCCACCCACCGGGCCGACCTGTTGTCGTAAGCAGGATTCTATTCGAATCCAGGACAAAATAGGTTCCAGGTAGCGGGTTCTGGAAATACGGCTCAGAGCCGCTCGTGGATGTAAAAATCCTAATAGGCATATGGTTCTTGCGGATCTCAACAACAGCGCAGCGCACTTTCTCATCCAAAAAGCCATCCCCTTTGAGCCTGTCAAGGGCTTCATTTAAGCCGTCGCTTTCACTTGGCCACCATCTGCCGTCCCTGTGAATCACTATGCTTTTGATTTTGTGCCCACCATTTACAATGGACTGTATGGACTGAACAAGCCTGTTTCTGATCTCGGGCCTTTTGATTGCCTCATGCATTCGGCCGCGCTGGATTGTAGAACCAGAATGTGTTTCTATTATTCTGCCGCCAGTTCCATACAGGAAGTGATAGCCAATCCGTCCGTGAAGCAGATCAATTCCGATGTGGAGGTCATGATGCAGGGGCTCCGCCAAGACCCATGGTTTTACGCCAGCCTCTGTCATCACTCCAAGCGCAAGATTGCGAATCTGACTCTTTGCCCGGCCGGGATTATATTGGTTGCAAATATTCGAAACCGTTCTCTCCCAAGCGCATTGAGAAAGCGTTGTCTGTAAGGTGTTCTTCAAGTTGCCATGGATGCTCTTATAAAGGTTGTTCCATAGGACGGCGACCAATAAGCATCTCTGGGGAGTAGACTGGATTTCTGTTGCCAGCGTGAGAAGGGAGCTGCCCATCCGTTCGTATCTTCCGACCTGATACTTCCGCTGCTGGATAATTTGCATATTCTGGCCAGTCTGCAGGTTTACCTCACGTTCAAGCTCCTTAAGGAACTTCTCTCTCATTGCGCGTTCCATGGCATGGGGGTATAGAAGAACAATTCCCGGAAGAGGTTCATTGTGATAAGGGCCATTTCTGTATAAAGCGGGCAGTTTCCTTGAGCGATATTTTACAATTTGGCTGTCAAAGCTTTCACTCCAAGAAGGAGGGGCTCCATCTCGAAAAGGCTTGAGAACATATCCGTCGCCAAACTCCAGCTTCGGCGGGATAAAGACCTGTCTATCAGCGACAAGAATTTGGTTACTTATTCTTATTGGGATTTCTGCGTATCTAATCCCCTTGAGCTGTTTCAGAAAATTCTGTATTTCAAAGAACCTTTCGGTAGGCGTCATGTGGGGTTGAACAGAGCAATTGCGAACGCCTTCATAATCAGTGCCAAAAATCGGGAACAACCTCGAAGATGGAGACGCGACACTTTCCCTCTCTTCTTTATCCTGAGTAAAAACAGCGGGATTGTCAGGGTGAATGTCCAAATGAGGATACCTTTCCCGGTAGTAGTCGAGAACCGTTGTGCCCGCTTCGTCTATGGTATGCTGACTTACCGTCTCCCCGGTCTCGCCGGTATATCTGCAGTGAAATTTGGCAGCACCGTTGTCCCGGAGGAATCTGGGTCGATCCTTAAATTCTGTGTCCAAGTCAAGATGGGGGCCAAGAATCGTGTTTCGTTCCTCTGTAGAATATTCACTGAGCGATTTTCGCCCGACATAGCGGGTCCTTACGTCGACGGCCAAATGAAGGCCCCTGCCTTCAACGAATACCACCCCGAATTTGTACCCTCTGTAAGCGTTCATAATATCCTCGCTTACAGAGCTATTCGCTGGCTCTTGGAGATAGAATAAGGTCCATTGATCCTTCCAGAACATGTCCCGCATTGACACTATCTTGTCCGTAAATGGCCTTTCAAGCATCCTGCATATCAGTTCCCGTTCAGGCCCTTGAGCCTGCTCTATATCAATCTCTATTGTTTGATCAGTGATATCAATGTGATAGGTCTTATCAGGCACATCGACTATTTCAATCGAATCGCCCACAGGCGGGCTGTCGCTTTCCGGGATGAGAAACGCCGGATAAGTGAAACGCCTTGTGGGGAACACTGGGCAGCGAAGCTCACGTCTCCATAGCCTGTCAGCCCACTTTTGCAGTCGGATAGGCTGCTTATTGTCATCGGGGATTCTTTCCCGAACTTTCAAAATCCTGAATTTGTATTGAGTGCCGGATATGCCTTCAATAGGGAAAAGCGTTGCTGCTAGTTCTTTTTTGTTTTGCGTATAAGTCATACTTCCAGCTCCCTTTGACAGAGCCTTTTGAAGACACAAAGACGTCATATGCGATGGCTTGTACCGTAATCGAAATCCCTTAGCGAAAGCTGCTCACCAGAATGCAATTCCAAGAACTGTTTTGCCCGCTCAATACTCCTGCCTATCAGCTTCAGAAAATATTCTTTCCTGTTCCCATCAATCTCAAAAACCTTGTGCTCCGCTGGATTATTGCCCAGATAGACAAGATGAGCGCGGATTGCATTCAGTGGCACATTGAATTGCTTGTGGGGCCATAACTGGTACACACTCACTTGCAGCTCAGCTAGATCAAGGTTGTTCCATGCAGGCTGGTTTGGCGCTGAACCTGATTTCCAGTCGTAGATATCGAAGCTGCCGTCGCTGTTTTGGGTAGCCAGATCCACTTTCGCAAGAACCTGAACATCGTCATAATCAAAGCCGGGGGCATTTGCACCATAAGGCTGCGGCTCTATCCAGTATCGGCTGGATTTCCTTAACTTTTCAAAGATGCCATAATCATTTGCCCATTTGGTGAAGAGCAAGAACCAGTTCCTTATATCGCGGATAACATCCTGGAGGGTATTCTCTCTCAGTTCGTCATCATATTCATGTTCCAGCAAGGCCAGCGAATTTCCTTGGCCCATTGCTCTTATATTCTCTCTGTATTTCTTCTCAAGCGAATGGGACCATTGTGTTTCGATAATTTTTTGGTATTCGTCAAGAAACGCATCATCATCGCTTGCTTGCCCTCTCTGAAATCGCTCAAGATAGACTGCGATGACATCATGGAAAAGACTCCCTTTCCACATATAAAGGTTTTTCAGTCTTTTTAAAAAAGCGATTTCGCGCAGCATCTCATCTCTGCTATTGATTCTTGCAGGAGCAAGATACTGGAAATAGTATTTTCGTTCACAGCCGTGGAGCATCTGATCCCGGCTTGCTGACCAAGTTAACGCCATCTTAGTTCCCGTTTCCTTTACTTAAAAAAGGCATTTCCTTTAACTAAAACCCCTTATGAGGGTTAAGAGGAGCATTTATAAAAATTTCCTTTTGCTGAATCATCCCTTCTTGATGTTTGCTGAAAGCTCATACAGGCTCTCCTTCTGCTCAGGTTCCTCAACGGCTCCTGGGTTGGACTGTCTCACTCTATCGATTGCCTTATGAGCAGGGAGACTTTTGCTTATCCAGTAGGCTGCTCCCATCGTACCTGCTCTACCTGAGCCTCCCTGGCAATGGATTATGACCTTATCTTTGGCCTGATCCATTATATCCATAAACTCTTGGAACAGGCCTTGTATGGGAGCTTTGAAGTCTCTGATAGGAATTGAGTGGCGTTTAAAGCCCATAGCTTCAGCTTTCTTAATGTCGTAGTTAGGATGCTGCTGAGTCTTGTCAAAAAGGGAGATTATTATCCTGAAGCCTTCCTGGTAGAGTTTTTCAAGCTCAGCGTTGGTTGGATTGGTGCTTCCAAGGACTTTAGGCTTGTCTATCCACCACTGGCTCATTATGAGTTACTCCTTTTTGGATATTCCAGTAAAATAATGCCTAGTTCCGAAGAGATTTCACTGCACCTCATAAACCTTCATCACTTCATCCCCATAGTGATTGATGACCTTGACAGCAATCTTGCCTTTTTCAGGAGGGTCAAACGGCCTGCTCTTGGTAGAATATAAAGTCTGCCAGGCACCTTCATCAATCTCAGCCTTAAGAGCCCTTTTAAGGTTTTCATAAGGCTTGTCCGTGCCAGTGAAATAGGCGTGGCGAACAAAAAAGCTTTCCTCGTTGTAATCTGTGTCAATGAACCAGCACGCTATCTCGTCTGTTGAGTTGCTCCTTATTTCACCGGTTGTTGGGTCGTAAATATCCACACCCTTTATTTCTGCCACAATCTTGCCAACTTTCTTGTAAATCTCAATGTCCGGCTCACCGAAGACCATAAAGAGATTAGCAACGCTGGTCTTTTTCAGAAACTCATCACCCAGGACCATGTCCGGGTTCATGCGTGCGGTAAGCACTGTCAGCTTTCCATAGCGTGTGGCTTCTTCAGAGACATGCGGATCAAAGGCAAAACCGCAAACAATCAAGAGGTCGAAACCGATACCCTTGACCGCCTCCTTTGCAGCGTCCTTAATCAAATCCGGACCGACAGTATCGTATTCTGGTCCAATGCACACCCCGGCTCTCCGTGTAGTGCCGTCCTTTTCAGTGTACTCTCCTTCGGCATGTAGCCATTCGCCAGGGTAAGGCTCAAGCCAGTCAAACTCCAGCCGCTCATTCTTGAAGGTGTTCTGAACACCTGCTTTTTTGAGGTTTTCCAAAATCATAGATTCAAATTGGCCCACGCCTGCGTCTCGCCTTGCTTCGGCTTCAGATGCAGGCAAGTCCTCATCCGGGGAAAGCACCCGATGCGGTGAAAGCGACTCCATGGTAAACGGGCCAGTGACTCGGATTTTCCTCTTGTCTTCATACGGTTTGTCATAAAGACTTTCCACATCCCCATTTCGTGCAATGGATGCGTCTATCTCTGCTTGCTTTTTCTTTTTCAGTTCTTTCCATTGAGAAAGCAGATCCTTGGCCTTTTTAGGCCAGTCATCTTCTGGTTCTAAAGGTACTTGCCAGTCCTCCCACTTCTCTTTTAAAATCTTGTTCAGTTCATTTAGAACAGGCCCAAGCTTCTCCTGCCATTTCTCATGAATGATGTCGATTTCCGCGTTTGTGGCTATGGACTTGAGTGTTATATGCGGCACTCTCTGATAGACAAATCCCTTCTTGATGTCGCCTTCTGTTTTGTAGGGAGGTGGTGTCTTTCCGGTTATCTCGGCCTCCTTCTCTATTCCTTCAGGAGAATCGGCAAGGATATAGTAGGGAAACCTGGCTGCCATGAGCCTCGTTCTCGCCAGAGCTAGGGCTACCCGGGAAGTCTCTATCGTGATCCAACGCCTGCCCCGTTGCTCTGCCACGTAGGCCGTGGTTCCGCTTCCGCAGGTTGGGTCAAGCACAAGGTCTCCGGGATCTGTTGTAAGTAAAACGCAGCGTTCAATAGTCTTTGTCCCTGTTTGAACAACGAAGAGCTTGTCTTCAGTGAAGCTCCCGGTAATGGTATCTATCCAAATGTTTCCTCTTTCACTTAATGGAAAGTCATCAGAGAAGCGTCTGTACCTCAGGCTGTTCTTTGCCACATGGATTCTGTCTACGGCTGCAAGACGCTCAAGTCCTGCAGGATAGTGGGCTTTCCAATGTGAATTGGCTCCGGGTTCGTATGTCTTCTCCTGAAATACAAAAGGCTGCGGTTCTTTTGAAGCCCCTTGTGATTGCAAATCACCTGGGTTGTAAAGCCTAGCACCATCAGGCAGAGGCTCTTCGCCACGAATCTCAGCTTGGGTAACGCCACGATATGTGCCATCTGGCAGCAATACCCACTTGGCATTACCCTCACCCAGAATCACCGGCTGTTCCTCATAGAGTTTGCGGACTTTCACATCATTGCGCTGTTTGGCATACCAGAGCAGATAGTCTCCGACTGAGCCGATAGTCGTGGTCTCAAAACCGGAGGTGGTTTGAAAACTGATTAGTGAAACAAAATTCTCGCTCCCAAAGACCTCATCCAAAATACACCTTACCAGATGAATATTCTCATCTCCAATCTGGACGAAAACAGAGCCGGTCTCGGTAAGAAGTTCTTGGGCTACTTTAAGCCTATCCCGCCAGTAAGATAAATATGAATGTATCCCCAGCTCCTAGGTATCCCTAAATGCTCTTATCTGCTCAGGCTGACGAGTCATGTCCGTGATTTTGCCGTCTTTCACCTCGGGTTTTCTAGTGCTCACCTGCCAGTTGGAACCGAACTTGATTCCGTATGGCGGGTCAAAGTAAATCATCTGCACCTTGCCCTTAAGCCCTTCCTTTTCTGCAAGTGAGGTCATTACCAGAAGAGAATCACCAAGTATCATGCGGTTGGACCAGTTCTGTTCGTGGTGGTAAAAATCAACCATCTTGTCAAAGTCTATTCCGTTGAAATCAGCAAAAAAATTCGCCTGGCGTGGTTTTCCTGTCTCAGCTTCCAGCCGCACTTCCTCGACAATCACCTTGGGGTTTATCTTTTCCTGGATGTAAACAGGAACGCAATCCACCTCAAGGTCGTTTGAATCCTGCTCGTCTTTTCCTTTCCAGACAAGCTGCGGATCAAGAGAAGGGTCGCGGGGGTAAAGAATCTTCGTGGGCTTGGTTTCGTCCTCAGAGACGAAGTCACGCAGCTCTTCGGTCGGGATGTTCACGCGTTTGTCTTTATGCTTTATTGTCTCGACAGTCATTTTCTTGCGGGGCATAACTTAATCCTCCGATCCTGTAGAGCTGATTGCTGAACGAATCAGGTTTTCAGCATCCCAGGGGTCAGTGATTTCCAGAAAAAACCAGCGACCAAAGCCTCTGTGGTTGTTCACAGCAGGAACCCAGAGGTTTCGGGCTGCGCTGACTTTTGAAAGCTTTTCTTTGCTCTTCTCGCCAGTCACCTCGATTATGAGATTAAGCAAATCCTCTTTGCCATCATTAATATGAATTATGAAATCAGGAACATAGTGCCTTTCTTCGCCGTTCAAGGTATAGGGAATCATAAACCCGAGGTTCTGGTTCTTTACATAGCACACCACTTCTTCCATTTCCTCAAGCTTCTGCGCAAGACCTGCCTCCCAGTCGCTATGAAGAACAACATGGGAGATATGGCAGGAGCCATGGCTTGTAGGATAAACGTCAAGCGTTGTATCGAAGTCCACATAGCGGGTAGAGCCGGTAGTATCATAAGGTCGCAGAATCGGCATGAGCGTCTTTTCGCCTTCCTTGGAGGCTATGATTGCCCGGTAGATGCAGTCTGCTGCGTCATGCGCAAGCTCTAAAAATAAGAGCAACTGCGGAAACACATTGTCTCTTAGAACCAGGCATTCATTTAGCCATTTCTTGGTGATGCCCAGAATCTGGGGAAAAAGCCATTGCTTGATATTTCCATCCCTGTCACAGAAATATTTTTCCAGTGTAAGCTTTGCCAAAAGGAACGCCACCTCGCTCAGACGTCTACGCTTCAGATCGTCCAGAGTGTGGATAACAATCTCCCCGACAATGGGTGCACTCTCTACCTTGACAGGGACATCGGCAGTGGAAAGGGCAAGCCTTGTATCTTCGGTGAAGTTTGCGGTGAGCCTGTCAGAAGGATGGTCGTAGCGGTAGCCCGTGAGCCTTGGAAATGTAATCTCCAAAGGAATGCGCTCTTCCAAAGCGCGAACTCTGGTTGGAGTCCGGGGAGGCTTTGGCTCAGGGCTTGAGCCGGCGCATGGGATGAACGAAAAGGGAACGCCGAAGACTTCGGCATACTCTGCTTCATACACGCCTTCTTCGTTCAGCGCATAGCTCATCCTTCTCAATGCTCTTCCGACCACCTGCTCGCAGAGAAGCTGGGTGCTGAAAGCCCTTATCCCAAGGATGTGG
Organism: uncultured Thermodesulfobacteriota bacterium; assembly: GCA_964611635.1. Classification (GTDB taxonomy): domain Bacteria; phylum Desulfobacterota; class JAFDED01; order JAFDED01; family JAFDED01; genus JAFDED01. Next base: position 14,254 of record CAZTAS010000065.1, on the reverse strand, counting down.
GTCACAGTGTTTGCATCCCATCCTTCGGTGAGCATGGCAACAGGGACAACGCATTTCACGTGCTCGCCAAGCTTCCCTGGCTTGCCTATGGTATTCATTACCTCGCGCAGCAAATCCTCGTCTGTAAGCTTCTCCACATCGCGGTGAGGAAATCTCGTCCTGTACTCGGCCTTGAAATTCTCTATCTCATGGACAGCAACCTTTTTGAACTCTTTACTCATAGCTTCGCCGCTTTCAAGCTGCTCGCTGTCAATGAGTATGGTGTTCGGCCTGGATATCCAGCGGCTGTTCTCGACATTGCTGAGAACAGTCAGCTTGCCGGGAACGAGGACAGACGTTTCCTCGTCAAGCTCTTTCTCCCAGCCGGAGATATAGTCGTAGACCATCTTTGAGACATTCGTGTTATTGCAGACAACGATGAAAACAGGCTGCGTAAGACCCTTTTCACGGGCCTCTTTGCTCTGTTCCCACTTCTTATAATATTTCTCGTAATTGCCATATAGAGTATGCAGAGCGCCTTCCAGCTCTTTTGGAAGTTTGGGCTCGCCCGTTACAGCCTCAGTCCCCCTGCCTTTCTTTGGGAGATGCTCCCGTACAAAGGGCCATAGGTGTCTATATGTGGGTAATTTCCCTTCAATGCTGTCGTCAGCGACAGGAACTCTTGGCACTTTGACCACGCCGCATTCAATAGCGTCAATGAGCGAGAAGTCAGAAACCACCCAGGGGAATAGCGTCCCCTCCTTGTAGCCGGATCCACGGAGGAAGAAAGGCGTGGCCGACAGGTCATAGACTGCCTTGATTCCGGTCTTTATCTTTACAGCCTCAAGTCCTGATATCCAGACTCTTGCTGCCTCTTCCCGTTTCTTGGCTTCCAGGCGCTCTTCCCCTGTAAGCTTTTCGGTTTCACCCTCCTCTACCTTGTGCCTGTAGCAATGGTGGGCTTCATCATTTATCACGATGATGTTCTTCTTGTTTCCCAGCTCGCGGCAGACCCTGCGGACCATCTGGGGAGGGGTTTCTGTAAAGGGGCTTTTATTATCTTTAGCAAGGATTTGCTTTGTGCGCCTGCTTGCATCATTGAGCTCTCTGAGCTTGAAGCCGTGGAAATTGGTGATAATGATTTTTGCGGAATGAAGCAGCTGCATCCACTCAGGGGGCACTATGTCCCATTTGCGGTAATAATTGTCAGGGTCGTTTGGAAGGAGAACCCTGAGACGGTCGCGGATGGTTATCCCTGGAGTCACTATAAGGAAAGCATCGGAATAGCGGCCTGAGCGAGAGTCAGCCAGCTTGTTCAGCACGTGCCAGGAAATGAGCATCGCCATTACGACAGTCTTTCCGCTGCCGGTGGCCATCTTGAAAGCGATGCGCAACAGCTCAGGGTTTGCCTCTTCATTGTATCGGCGCAGGTCGTTGTCGATCCATGCGTCATTGAACTTCTTGGCAGTCTCAGTGATGTATATGATGGTCTCTAGGGCCTCTATCTGGCAGAAGAACAGCTTTTGCTCTCTTTCCGGGTCGTTCCAGTATCTGAGAAGTCGGGCAGTTGTCCTTGTTACGCCGGGGTATCCGCCCTGCCTCCACATAAAGACACGGCTTCGCACCTGGTTGATGAACTTGTTTTCCTCGATTCTGTCCTCGGTCCATAGAGTGTCGAAGGTGAGCTGCTGGCTCTTTTTCTTGGGCCTTGGTATCGGGACGAAATATGAGCTTACCCGGCGCTCCTCGATTATTTCGTTTGTGATACCGTCCTCGGTGAACCGGAAATGCCGCTTGGGTTCTTCGTAGGGGGAATTGATGATAGGGTTTTCAATGATGGTGTCTCTCATTTGATTCTCCCGTTTTTAGAAAAACTGGGTTCAATCAAGCTATCTCTGAGCCCTGGATTTGTCAAGAAATTTTGCATAGTTAGAGGCTTCGTTCTGTATACCAAAACCCCCATATCATCTAACCACAATGACCCTTATCTTATAGTGCTTCTCTAAATCTCTGACGAACTCTTCATTATCAACAATGAAGTCGTCATTGTCATAAACAACGAACAGCACAAACGCCCCCTGGTCGCGATAAATGGTTATGCGGCTGGTGATTTCAGTGATTATCTTATTTAGCTTCGGCCTGTTGGTCACAAGCTTAAGCTCAATGAAAAGCAAACGGTTGTAGTCATGCGTATCCGCAAAATCAGGCTTTGTGCTGACAACCGAATAAGACAGCATGGGACTTTCCCGGCGTAGCCGCTCGCCGGCAGATGCCAGCGCTGCCTGAGCAGCTTCCTGAAGACGAGGTTCTGTTTGCGGTTTTTCTGTCTGAAAATTTATCCTGAGCCCGAGCCGAAGAATTCTCGCGATTTTGTCAGTATACACTTCAAGAGGATTCAGTAAATGACGCCGATGAGCAAGCATGGAAATAAGGCAGTTGTCAGGGAGTTTCCCTGCCAGGAGTTCCTTTTGGTGCTCATTGCATTTGCCTGTTGCGCCTTTCACGACCTCGGTCGCATGACGCTGGAACAGGTCGTATAGCTTTCGACCGCAATCATCCGGCGGTATGCCCAAGAAATGAACAGCCTCCTCAAGTTCTGGATACCTGCTGAAGAACTGGACATCATCCATTTCATTTATTTCAAAGGCTGTCCGAACGTATCCCTCTGCAAACGCAGTCTCTTTGCCCTCTTCAAGGGAATGGAGAAAGACATCTTTCTCATAGCATTCAGTTCTGTCATGCTCTTCCAAACCTGCGGCCACAACAGAGAAGCGGCGACCAATACACTGCGAGCATATGCCGCATTGAGGTTGCATCTTCGTTTTCCCCTGGGTGTAGGAACATGAAACCGTGGCCTGTAAAAGCTCGCTTTGGTCCCATCTCGTAAGCATGTCAAGCAGGTCGGTCTTTGTGCAAAAAATAAAGGGGTTCTCAACAGAGAAATCTGTTGCAAATAACCTTTTAATGAAGTCATTGAACAGAGCTAAGAACTTCGGGTGAGTCGTCCTTGTAAGCAACGTGCCAACGGTTTGTCCCGATATGGGGATATTGAGGCTCACGACCCCGTTCTCGCAGATATAGATTTTTTTCATGCCAAGCTGAAACGCAACCGCACTGGCTATTGATAGATAGAGAAATGAACGGCTTCTCTGAGTCATTTCTATGGCTCGATTGCCCATTCGGTTAATCCACACGCTCAGGTGAGGAAATTGCCATTCTTTATTTCGGTCTTGGACCAATTTAACCAAGTGCTTCTGCCGCTTATCCATTACAGGCACGCTGCGATGACTGACGAGAAGCGGGCGCTCATTTCGTTCCTTAAGCAGGAATAAACTGCCTACGAGCGAGTCTATTCCTCCTGAGAAAAGGCATAAACAATCAGGGCCTGGGAAAGCTGGCAAGCTATCACCTAAGTCCAAATACAACTGTCGCGGCCTGGGAACGCATCCTATAAAATTGAATGAGAACTCATCTCCGGTTAAGAACTCCAGGGTTTCCTTTAGCAGATTTTCTATTTCAGGCTTGTTCCATCTTGTGGGGTCGCTTACCGGAACCACTAGCTCAAATCTTCTCTGCCATCTATCTGCATAAACATTAGTATCTTCACCTCGTTTTATGGAGCAATCCGTATAGTATGTGTATGCAGCTATCTCCAGCAGGTCATGCGCCAACGGATTCACATTGCTTAGAATCTGGTGGCTTATATTGTCAACGTGCAGCTGCAGATTCTGGTCAGGAGGCGTAGGATTGATGCTGAGTGCCATATCAAAGGCTGTGCTTTGCGGCACTGCTTTGCTGTCCCTATGGTTGCACAGGACGAGAATGCTATTCATCCCTGGCTCGCCCCCGTGGTCTGTTCGTCGCGTGCTATCTCTGCCCTTAATTTCTCCATTGCCACAGCGACAAATCCTTTGGCGTCCTGCTCGGAGATTTCGCCCTGCCAGTTTCTCTTGGAATACCAGCCCCCGGCAAAATCCTCGACGATTTTTGCGCTTTGATAGCAATATGCCTCAAGAGCAGCATTGAAGTCTGAGAGGTCTGAAATGTCCTTAAATTTCTTGCCTGCACCAACATTGTTCGGTGACTCTTTGCTGACAAAAAACTGCATGCAGCGATTGAGAACCTTCGAGAAATACAGGCGGGATAGCTTGGCAAACTGATTGGGTCTTGAATATCTCTTGCAGGCTAATATGACGTCCTTCTGCGTTGTTCCGAACAGTGACTGAGATTGTTGTCCTACCGTCTCGGTAAGCACCTCGCGCAACGATAATTGGGCGAATTCAGAAAGTGGGAATGTTTCACCTCGCACCTTAATCTGTGAGCGCGTAAAACTTGCAACACTGCCCAAGAAGTCAAGAGCACTCTCAACCTGGCTCATATCGAGCCCAATTTGCTTTATTTCTTCTATGAAATTGTCGCTTTTCGCCCTGGCAGTGATTTGTGTCAGAAGCCAGTATGAGAAAACTAATGATGGATCAGTGCTTTTTTGGCTTATGAAGTCCTTGGCTGCTTTTGCGGTCGCTGCGGCAACCTCGGATGAGGAAGAATCGCCAGAGTCAAGAAGGGCTATGACCTGTTTCCAACCTCTAATTTTTGGCAATTTCCCTACTCTTACATGGCCCATTCTCTGTTCCTCCTACTTATGTTTTTTAGAATCCAATGGACTACGATAGGAACCGGGCGGAACTATCTTGTTTGCATATTCCCTAATCTTTTCCACTTCTTCCTCTGTAAAGACCCTCCATCCACGAATGTCTCTTGCGACCTCCGGGATTTTTCCATCCTTTAGCCATCTCAGAAGGGTTGCCTTGCTGATTCCTGCCTTTTTTGCTGCTTCTGCCGTGTAGATCATGTCTTCTGGTGGGGACATTTTGGGCTCCGTTTTGATTGATATTGAATATGGTTAAGTATATGCAGATATGATTGAGAATGTCAAGAGATTTCTCCGGTACCGATTGGGCGAGGACACAGCATACAGGAAAATTTATTACATTATATGGTAGTTCTTTCAAAAATGAGCAACAAGCAATGGCCAAATAAATAACCTCTTTATATACAATGTACCCCAAAAACTGGACAAAGGAATAAGGTGGAAATCCTGCCCTTAAAGCAACAGGGGGTACAGATGATCACCAAGCGCAAGAGGTATGATGCGGCGTTCAAGGCAAAGGTGGCGTTGGAGGCCATCAAGAACGACCGGACTGTTGTTGAGATTGCCAGTGAGTATGGGGTGCATCCCAACCAGATCACCAAGTGGAAGAGGAGGGTGATGGAGGAGTTGCCGCGGGTTTTCTTAGGCAACAGGGAAAAGTCTGACCGGGAGGGTCAAGAACTCATAGATCAACTGTATCAACAAATTGGCCAGTTGAAAGTGGAGCTGAACTGGCTCAAAAAAACCGGTGAATTTTCAAAGATTTATCGCGAGATGCCCTCTGGCAGCACCTTGAAATGGCCGTTCACGTGGCTACGAGCCACGCAAAGCCAAGCCGGAATGAGAAGAGTGTGGTTCATATATATCTCCGTGGCGACTTAGTCAAGGGATACGTCAACTGATGGGTCAGAGGTTTCGTGAGTCAGCACATTTCAAGGGCCTTTGATGAGAAGGACGTGGATAGCTTTCGCGAAAATGCTTCTGGGGGTCATGGGCATATGCTGGAGAAGTACAAATTCTCAGATATTCCAAGGCTCAGCAAATGAAGATCTGAATGAACTATGCATAATGTTTCTTGTGGAAACGAATTTATGCACTTCGTCCCATTCAATATGCACATATCCTCTCGAAACTTTTTTCGGGTTTTTGAAAATAGCTGATAAATAGCGACCCGGATGTTCGCGATATTCGGACATGCATAGATGTGAGCCAGCTCGTTGGTGGATGTAACGAGAATCGCTGCTTCCAGAAACGGATAGGACGAACGCCTCGCTGGAAGGTAAAGAAGCCTTTTTCTCTGTAATCAAGTGATTCACCCAGCAAGTCGATTTCTACTACTTGGGACGGGACGTCGCCACGGAGAAGAGCGGAGTGCCCTCCCCCGGTAAGCGCGCTGATGACGCCAAAGGCCATGGTCCTCGGCGTCGGCATCTTTACCAGCGTCCCAACCTGGGCGGCGAGGGCGATCTCTTCATTCTGAGTGAAGTGCTCGGAATGGCTCAATACGCCGGTGATCTTTGACCCCGATACGGAGGTGACAAAGCCGACTTTTTGGATTCAGTGGTTTGCATGCCATCCTCCGGCGTCTTGTTGGCGGCGCTGTTGCTTAGAATCATTCAATCCCAGGAACACCATATTTATTTTTGTCTTGCTTCGTTCTTGGCCCGGCTTCAGGCTCTATATAATCCAGGCATTTGCCGACCTTTGCAAACGTTTCCAGTTTCCAGAGCACCACGGGATAAAACCTACACCTCTCCGTAAAGGGTGTCAACCGCGAATTCAGGGAAGAAGGTTTCGAGGAGTACACGAGGAAGGAAGTGTTGAAAATGGGGTTGTCGCTTTCACCTACAAAGAGTGGAGGTAAACCTCCTATATGACATGAAGATTTACGATTGAAATCGAGTCTAATATAGTAAATCAGCTGTCTAACGGAGCGCCGTAAGGCGCGGAGTTAGGTCAACAAGATTGCTTTCTAGATGTTAAATGTCTGGATATTGTAGTTTTCCCAACAGAATTTTTACTAAAAAATCTCTTTCGTCTTTATCTAGTCCGTCTGCAACAGCTGATTCAAACTTATTTATTCTGTCCCTTTTCTCTAGAAGATTTGCAATGTCGTAACTAACTCTTATAGCATCTTCTAATATGCCATGGAGCTTAAGTAAATCCTCAGAAGAGCAATCTTTGTTTTCATAATTCGCAAGTGATTTCTCCAGTCTTTCATATTCGGAAATCCAATCTTGTAAATTATTTTCCATCTTTGTATAACCCTCTGCATCACCAACTATCCATATTTTTATTAGACTGATTTCTTCTGTGGATATAGGTTCATGGGATTTAAGTTTATTGATAATTTCTTTTATCTTGGACGATGTCTTTTTTTGCATCTCTTCCCGGACAATATTTTTTACTTTGCTTAGAACGCTTCCCGTTTGCTGGAAAGCCCCATCTGACATAGTGTTTCGTGCGTTGGCCATTGCTTTTGTGACTCCAAGATTCATGTGACACTCCTTTCTATTTAAATTCTATTATTAATCTAACATCAATTTTTATGCTGATTCTATATTTTCTAAACACTTAAACCAATAAAGGTTCTTCTTCTGTTTTGAAATAACGGAATTTCATGTTTTTTTTGGAATAGATCGTCTCAAACAATATTACATAGAATCGAGATAATTTAAGAAAATTATTCCTTGGGGTTGAAGCATATCCCCATTGCCACTTTTCGATTGTAATATACACCTTATTTAGAAATCTTGGAAGTGAAAGTTACAGGGAGGAACATTGCATCGGTAGCCCCTTGGTTGCTTAAAAATGATGCCCACTGAATGGCAATGAATCAATGGGGCATACCCCAAAGAGCGAAGATTTCTATTGATAATTGGTGAGTTCGTACTTCCTACCTGACAATCTACAAAGGAGTTCCATACGGCCAGCATATTGATTTCGGACCGTAATCGACGGAGGCAGTGCTGAAAATGGCCCCATTCTCATACTGAAGGAAGTAGCCTTTAGAAGCACTACATGGCAGAATTGAAAATATTGACGCCTCATCGTAGGTACCTGTTTTTAAACGTGGATCACAGGAGGAAGGTAAGAACCTCATCATGAAGGCGGAGATCAACAGTCCTCATGTCCACTCAAAATTGCACCTACAAAGAGTGGGGATTGGTCCGGGATAAAATTCGATAATTTGCCACTGAAATATGCAAAAATCAGGGGTGATTGTGAAATGTCGATAGCAATTAGTATTGACGAAGATTATCTCGATCTTCGAAGGTTTTCAGGGCGGAGATAAATCCCACCCGTAGAGCATAAATAAATAGTATATCCATTTTTTATATCTGCGTATATAGTCCCTGCATGACAATGATTCAGTTAATCGTTCACTCCTATGGAATCACAAAAGAAGTTATCCACAGGTAAAAGCTCTCCAGACTTCCAACCGGTGCCACCGCAAAATACACAGTGTATGTTCCTCGGGGGAGGGTTGATACAGATATTGGTCCAAACAAGACTGCATTGATGTTTCCCCCTGTATTCTCCCTCCACGGTTCGATCTCGGTTGAAACGCTGTTGTCCGACTGTATGATAAAAATGTTTACAGCGTCCAAAGCAGGGGCATAAATACCGATGTACACATTAACAAGAGCGGAAAACTGCCCCAGCCCTACCTGTAAACTGATTGTATCACCGCCTGTAGCAAGTGAACCAATGCCGATGGGTTCGGACTGAGCTGGATCGGTGCTTAAAACAGGAGAGGCCACGGGGTTATACATAAAACTCTGCTGACCACTTGGCACCTGTATAGCTGGCACCCCTATAGCGTATTCAAAAGCTCCTCGATCCACACCACTACCCTGAGGACGAGGACTGCCCTCAAGATCATGGCTGGGTATGAGACCGTTCAGGCTCCCCACGGGAAGCCCGCTGTCGATGGCCGGGCTCCCCGCCTGCAAATGCGCATCAAGGGTGTCCAGGGCGCCGGTGACAAAGAGGGGATCGGTGCATAGATCGTTTGCGTCAAAGGGGCAACAGCCGGTGCCGAATTTCACATTGTGAATCACGCTGTAGTCGATCCTGCCGGCAGCAAAATTTAAAGGATCCCATACAAAAGCAGTCTGATCCCCCGGGGTCAAAAAATCCCCGTACCCCACAAAGATGTTGTTCTGCAGCCTCACCCATTCGGACCCATCGCACGAGGAACCGAAACGGCGCTCCATCTCCACCAGTGCATCCCCCTGCCCCACGATGGTGTTGTTGACCACGTCCGCGGTATTTCCTCTGTGGAGGTCAATGGCCAGGGCGTTCCCCCCGGCCCTGCAATGAAGCGACATCTCCTGGGCAAAGAGTTTCTGGTCAAAGTATCCACAATTGGCGATGATGCGAGAGTTTTCGATCAAGGAGGGGCCGGATACCTTGATGGGATTGCCCGCGTTTCCCACGGCCACGGTTCTCCTCACTTCCACCCTGGTGGAGAGCGTGTCGCTCCCAAGGTAAAGCAAATCGAGGCCATCGGAGGTGTTGTACCGGAAGATTGAGTCCTCGATGATCCAGTTGCCGCCCGTGGCCGCGGTGCCCACCCCGTCGCCGTATCCGCCCGCGTTCTGATCCCAGCAGTGGTCCGGCTGCTCCCCGGGATAGGTCTCCGCGCAGCCGTTCCACTCCACTGTCCAGCGACGGAATGTCAGGGTGCCGGAATTGCTGCTGGGCTCCCCCAGGTCTCCTTCCCAGCCCACCGATCCATTGCCCGCAATGCGCACGTCTTCCACCGTCCAGTCAGCGATCCGCTCCGCTTGAATGCCTCGGGAAGTAAAACCGTGGATGTTGAGGTTTTTGAGGGTGACGTTGGAGGAATCGGCAGCATAAATCCCCTGCTGTGCCCAGTTCCCATAGGGTGGGGTATCTCGTTGACAACTCACCGCTGGGTTTGCGTGGAACTCCACGCAGCCGGAGTGACACGAGATCACCGCCGTTGGAGGTACCATTGAGGCTGATGATCTGCCAGGGCCTCTCCGCGCCCCACAGCTCGGGCGGGTTGGGACATCCCTGATCCCAGTCAGCGCCGAGAATGCGGGTAGGATGCGCGGGATCAGGCCCGGAAGGTAAAGGCGCCAGATGACAATCATAAGAGGACTCAGCCTCGCACCAACCGGTATTTGGTGCCCCGATGCCCATCCGATAGCTTCCTTGGTATATTATGAGGGTATCCCCTCCCTGAAGCCTCCAGGAGGGCGGATTATTGCTGTCAAGCGCCCAAAAAGGATGGGACCAGGCACATGGCTGGTTTGTTCCGGAGCCTTGATAAGGTGCATCAACCAGGCCGGTACATTGATCAAACGTTCCACCGTCCGGGCGGACATAATAATAGGTGGCCGCCTGGGCAAGCTCGCTCGGAAGGGTATACAGAGCTGAAAGAATACTCAAGAATAGCAGAAACGGTCTTTTGGATAAAGCGTTGCATAACAGTCTCATTCTCTCCTCCTTTTTGATCTCCACTGAGAACTTCCGATACCAGGCAGTATCCTTGACCGCGCAACCTTTCGTGAACATGCCATATCCGTCCTTTCCGAAAAGTTGCGACATGAAAAGCACATCAAAACCTTAAATCACTCGATATTAACCACCATGGATTCTCGGATTCTCTATTCATCGAAACCCATAAAGAGGGGAGACCTTCTTACGATTACCAATCGAAATTTACGCCTTTTCGAAAAGCCTGTCAAACATTTCTTTCAGGAAGAAACGAGTTTTCCATCAGATACTTCTTCGGGTTGTTTGGATCAATCCGGACAACGATATCTTTGATTTGGATGAGCTGTTACGGGGTGCTCCAGGTGCTCTTGCTCTTGAACACATGAGCTTTGTCGGTGTCGGAATCCAACCACTGTCGCAGTATTCTGTAGGTAGATTCCTCGTTTTTGTGCTGATTGTGAACCCAGGGTTTCCTCATTTGATTTGAAATTATGGAATATCAAAATGCGTCGTCCAGAGGTACAGATTCTCTCCCAACTCGCCAGCAGGAGTGATAACCATCAATAGATCATACCGGCCTGAAAAGAGCGATGAGATCGGAATATCGCCGAACAAGCTACTGTTTATGGGGCCGTTCGTATTTGCCATAAAAGGCACTATTCCAGCTGAAAGGGGCTGGATTTCAAAATTGGGGGTTATCATGTAAATCCCAAAGAGAAGATGAGAAATAATGAGATACACGTCCACGGGCCCGGTGAACTTCACCGTGCCGAGTTCTAAGCTGAGGAAATCGCCGCCCTCGGCTATAGACCCCACACCGATGGGCCTGGCTAGTAACGGATTGGTACTTTTTGTGGAAGCCGATATGGGGGGATAGTCCAGTACTTGCTGCCAGCTGCTGGGGACCTCAAGCTGGTCGTTCAAAGGCATATTATCTTCTGTAAACTCCACCCCTAAAAAGATATTCTTCCTGATCCAGTTGTATTTTTGCTGCAGGAGAGTATCTCCGTTCTGCAAGTCATCCCTAATCTGCTGCCGGATCTGAGAACCATTCACAAAATAGAAATAGAGCGTCCCGATGAACGAGTGCTGTCGGGTGCTCATGTCATAGTTGTTATCATACCCGGTGAAACCCGCGGGTCGTGAATTCGGACACGTGTCATCCGGCTCGTTGGAGGAGCAGTCATCATTGATCCGGCTGCCAAAGAGGTTGAAGCCATTGGACAGTGCCGCGAAGGGAATGCCCGATCGAGTCTCATGGACTGACGTAGGAGGTGAAGCGGGTTTGTCATCTTTATCATCCTCAAACCCCAGCATCCCGGTCAACATGGTATGTGTGAGTTCGTGAAAGATACCCTTGCTGTATGCATCCCCCTGCCACACCCAGGCTCCGCCGCAGATAAAGGCACCTCCTCCAGAAATAATGATGACAGGGTAGCGGGTTTCATCGCAGGTGGGCTGAGGGTCGTACCGCCCCGAGGAATGTCCTGCCTGGCATCCGATGGTTCCCGCCCTTTTGTAGAGGGTTCCGACGAACCAGTGGGGCAGAGTCCAGAGCCAGTAGCCAAGCTCTGTGAAAAACGGCCTCTCGTCCTGGCCGATATTCGAAATGAGAGTGGGTGCAAAAGCATCGCTCTGGTCTCTGCAGACCGGATCTAGACCGTCGCTGATGGAATTGTAGACCACAAACTGTGCTTCAATATCTTTGGTGAATATGGCCCGGCTGAAGTTGACGGATAGGATGGCGTCCGTGGTGATGTCGGTGATGGCCGCAAAAAGATCGTGACCAAAGTTGGCATCGGCCCAAGCAGAATTCGGGGTAATGAAAGGCCGTCTGTCCAAAACCCCGAGCGCGGGGCGATGTTTTGTCCTGCAACTATCATCGATGATGCCTTCCCCGATCCATGGACCGAACGGGTCGGCATTGTCCCACCGGGCGTACCGTATCCATCCCCAAGGATCTCTGTATGCAAGAACCAGCTTGTTGCGATACACAATGAGCTCTGTCTGAGGGTGGCTGTAAGCAATGGGATTTCCGCCCATATCGGTTACTTGCGGATCATAGCCTGTTATGAAGTATCCGCTTTCCTGCTGCCCCAGGGGGATACGAAAATGCTGGAGCTGGTGGGTGTACTTAGGGGAGACGTCGTCCGGCCGGAATTTTTTCGCATATACCACGTGAAAAGCGCCTCCGAGGTAAACCACGCTGGATATGTCGAAGAAATCGCCCTGGTCCCCTTCCGCAGTCAACCAAAAAACATGCTTCCAGGTGGCGTCCCACGGGTAGAGCTTCTTCTGGACCAGCAGCTTCCGATCATTTCCACGTATTACCGCCAGGAGCTGGTTTGTTCCGTCCGTGCCAATGGTTCCTTCCACCGAGTTGCTCCACTGCTCAACAATGCCGCTCTGGGTCCAGGGCGCGGCGCTGATTAAAAACCGACGATATTCAACGGTAGTGTCCACGCTTCTGTAAAGGACATGGATGTGTACCTCGTTTATATGGGACGGAGCCACAGCACCGGCAGGCCTGGTGAGAGCAGCCGACAGCCGCCCCCGCACTGGCCCATCAGTGGTGAGCTGTTGCCAAGAGGACCAGTTGCCTCCCCCCGTTTTATGCGTCTCGTACAGGTTGTCGTTACGCCCTCGGACAAGCAGGTAAAGAGTGTTTCCGTCCTGAATCAGGACAGGCTGAGTATCGGGATTCGTATAGAAGGCAGGATCGTCCAATTGGCCGGTGGGTTGGGGGCCGATGATCTGCCAGAGTCCCCAGCCGCCTGGCATAGAGGTGGAAGTGTATGCCACCAGGCCGTTGAAAGCTATCCCTACCGCGTGCAGGCTGCCGTCGCTGTGGCCGCAAATAACGGAGCTGGTACTGGAGTCAATATCAGGTAACTGACTCCACTGGGTCTGATTCTGGGCATAAGCGAGGCCCGTCATAAAGCCGGGGTTTCCGGTTATCAGGAATGAGCCCAGGATGATGCTTAATGCAAAGGCCCTGAATAAAACATTGGCTTTTCGTTCAACCTTGCTCATCTTCCTGTTCCTTTCTCATGCGTGGAGGTCTTGAAAATGTGCGTCACGCAGCTGAACATATAATGATCATTCCAAGCACTAATACTAAAATGTGCCTGTCCCTCAGCACCTACCCCGGCGAAGCAGATGAAATTAGAGATCCAATAGTGGGGATGCGGTGGTGGATCCAGCTTCCTTTAGCGGTTTACTTCCTTAAGCACTGTTGGAACTGGAGTTTGGTCTTTTCCGCAATAGGAAGTCGGCGAGGCGCCCTTGTGCAGAATGCATCCGTTTTCCTTGTTGCATTCCCCCCAAAAGGCTAAATCAGATGAAGACCTTGTTCCTGATCGTTTTTCAGTGACAGGAAGAATGAGAAATCATGACTTGTCTCTCCATTTTCTTAGAGGATAAGGGCAAAACACAGGCGATGCTTAATTCTTTCTTTCATACCCATAATGACATAGATTAAAGAATTTATCAATGAAAAAATGGATTTGCTGACCTCGCATAGACAACGTGTTGCGATGGCTCTATGAAAAGAATATCGAATCATTAAACATCCATCGAAATGAATAAAGAGCGGAGAGCTTCTATCGATTACCAATTGAAATCGAACAATTAGGAAAGGAAATTAGGAATCTCGCTTTCAGGAAGTATCTTTTTCCCACAATACATGGTTGGAGGTTGCACTATGGTTTCGTCCCACGCCTCGAGAGCTCATAGGCGATACACTCAAATCTTATGAAAGTGTACAAATTTTGCAGAGAGATTGCCGTTTATTGTCACCTTAGCTTGTGAGCATAACGAAGCATTGACGTGTATGGTAGTCAAGACCTACTGTACTGACACAGTACTCTTTCGCCCAGAGATGCCGCCCCCAGTACCTTCACTTTAGCTCCAGATGCATATCGAATATCTTGATGGCGCTCTTTCCTTTCAGACCACATCTTAGTGAGGTATTCGTTTTTTAGAAGCTCAGTGATCACTACCGAACCTGCATAGCATAGCTTGGACCATCAGCTTAGCTGATGGTTTAAGGTATTAAATTAAAAATCTTTTCTTAAGTAAGCGCCTATGGCCTGTATCCCCTGAGCCCCAAGTAGGTCATCTTCGCCTCACGCTTTTGCGCCTCTATGATGG
>CAZTAS010000064.1:0-27962 GCA_964611635.1 uncultured Thermodesulfobacteriota bacterium | reverse complement strand
ACAGCTTTTTGATAGATTGGTTACTGCCTGTGTTAACTCCAAGAGAATTTGCTATGCTGAGTTAACTCAATAGTCATTTTGTAAAATAAAATTTTAATGTGAAAATATTAAATTTTAGCATTCTAAGCTTATGGAGATGATACGATGAGATTCAAGGTAGTTATAGAACCCGGCGACGAAGGTCGATATACCGTCTATGTCCCGTCTTTGCCCGGTTGCATCAGCGAAGGTGAGACAGTTGAGGAAGCTCTTGCCAACATCCATGAGTCGATAGAAGTTTACCTTGATCCTGTGGAAGATGACTGGATGATGGAAGAGAATGCGTTGGTGCAGGAGATAGAATTGTGAGCGAATTGCCCAGCCTGCATTACAACAGAATATCAAAGCATTACAGATGGATGGTCGGATGGCTGTGCGCCAACGGGGGCAGCCATATCCGCCTCCAAGAGAGGATCGGAAACGAGGTACTCAAGCTGACGGTTCCTGCCCATCGCCCAGTCAAAAGATCCAAATTATTTTTTTAAGGGACACCATACTTATTTCTTTACTTTGAGTAGTGTAATGTGGTATAGTTTCGGCATGGTTAGGATGGCAAGGGCAGTGGTGCCAGGCATTCCGCATCACATCAACCAGCGGGGGAACAGTCGCCGGGCGACATTCTTCTGTGAGGAGGGCTATGGGGCTTATCTGGAGATTATGGCCGAGTTGTACCAAGGCTGAAACCGGGGCGACAGCCGAGGCAAAAGGAAGAATAGGTATGCTGTCCCCAGAATAATGCAAGAAGTCTTGAAATTTTTGATAGATACAAACATTTTCATTAGTGCAGAGCCCACTAGCCCGGGCGACGTTGAACCAATAACGCCAGCTGTTGCTGCATTTATGCGATTGGTTGAGCAAGAAGGCCACAGCTTAGCGATTCATCCTGCCTCACTTGAGGATTTGCGTCGCGACCCCAATAAAGTTCGTCGGCACATGCGAGAAATGCTGCTCAAAAAATATGTTCATTTGGAACCCCCACCGGCAATTACTCCTCGTCTCATTTCGATTATTGGAGAGGCCTATTTAGGAACTCAGGATGTAGTTGATCATGCCCTAATCGCTGCCATCGATGCTGAGGCGGTTGATTATCTAATAACTGAAGATAGACGATTAAGGAAAAAAGCTATTAGGGCAGGCTTTTATTCGAGGGTAGCTACAGTTGGGGAGGCTATTAATCTTCTAAAAAGCCTTTTTGAAGTCATACCTCCTACACCTCCTGCAGTGCGTAGACTATCAGCGTATGAAATCAATCACACAGATCCGATTTTCGATAGCATTCGTCAGGATTATCAACATGATTTCGATGAATGGTTAATAAAGTGTAAGCGTGAGCATCGATTGACTTGGATTATTCCTGGAAAAAAAGGAAATTACGCGGGCATATTTATTGTGAAGAAGGAGGAGCTTGCTGACTATGATATCCCAGGAAAAGTTCTTAAAATATGTATGTTTAAAGTTTCTGACTCCTATCGAGGTCTAAGGTTTGGTGAACTTCTTTTGAAAACAGCCTTTCAGTATGCGAAAGAAAACGATTTTGAAAATATGTACATAACTGTTTTTCCTAAATATGAGGGACTTATAATACTTTTTGAGGAGTTTGGCTTTGATATTAGCCATCAAAAGGAAAAAGGCGAACTCGTGCTTGTTAAACCAATGAAGTTCGATCAAGCTGATTATGATTCTTTGGCTGGGCTAGATTTCCATATCAGATATGGGCCTTTTCGCATTAAATTCCCCAATGTTCCCGGTTTCATTATTCCTATAAAACCAAAATACCATCGCTTATTATTCCCAGATGCTGAACCCCAGCTGGAACTATACCCTGGGCAGCACCCATTCGGGAACAGTATTCGTAAAGCATATCTCTGTCACGCTAGAATGCGTGATATCGAGCCAGGTTCGCTATTACTCTTTTATCGGTCTAAGGATCTAAAAGCAGTATCTTGTCTGGGTGTAGCAGAGGAGACAAAGGTATCAAATCGAGCTGAGGAAATTGCCCGCTTTGTTGGTAAAAGAACGGTATATACCTTCAAAGAGATAGAGGACATGTGCCAAAAAACAGTTTTTTCCATTCTATTTCGGCATGCACGGATATTACCTCACCCAATCCCTCTTGCTGAATTGATCGAAAAAAGCATAATTAAGGGTATCCCCCAAACAATCACCAGATTACGCTCGGAGGCAATGGAATGGCTACGCACTCGGATCAACGAATAGTTATTCTTGCGATTCAACCCAAGTTTGCCCAATTGATATTGGAAAGATCAAAGTTGATAGAATTCCGAAAAACTCCTTTCAAAGACGACATTTCCCATGTGGTCCTCTATGCCACTAACCCAATCAAAAAGGTTGTAGGCTTTTTCGAAGTTAATTACATTGTAAAAGGAAGACCTGTTGAATTATGGAATCGATACAATTCAGGTTCTTGTATTGATGTTTATCAGTTCTGTAAATATTTTGGTTCTGTGCAAATGGGTGTGGCCATATCGATTGGACAAGTGTATGCTTTGCATGAACCATTATCGCTTCCTAGCCTAGGATTTCATACAAAGCCACCTCAAAGCTTCTATTATTTATCACGAAATATTTTTTCGCGAATAAAGGAAAGAGCAAATATTGAAATCAGTAGCCTTTTTTAATGGTATTGAAATATGCAAGCTGAAAAAATGGCATAAAAGGTTTTGAGTATGCCATGTCATTATCTATTTCTTTTTCTTGCTTTTGTCCAGATAAACCATGTTCATTGTCCGATTCTTTGGGATTAGGCGCACATTATTGGCCTTTACCAATCTTCGAATAAGAAAATGTGTATATTTGTAGACCAAAAAGAATTTATAAATTTTGCAAAAAGCTTTATTACGAAAAGAATCGAACCGATTGAAAAAGATGTACGTCACTGCCTTCGAAAGCCATATGTCCCTTTCCAAGCATTCCTTTATTGCTTTTCCGCTATTGATTTATTAGGAGCTTTTTGTTCGGGTAATGCCTCTAGGCAGACCGATACAACAAAACAGTTTAATAATTATATGCAGCGTTTTATGAAATATAGTGAGGAACAAGCTCGCCTTTTTCAAAATATTTTCAGGCATAAGAATTCCTGGTACAGTATATTTAATTGCCCTGTGATAGTAGCGGTTCCGGGGACAGTATAACAATTAAGTATATTGTCCCTGGAACTACCGGAACTAACTTAGCAAGCTCTCGGGAAGTTGATCAAGGCGTATCGTGAAGGTGGCGCCAATATGTTAAAAGCAAAGCAGAAAGGCCGCCCGAAGGGAGGATCGCTTCTTCCATGGTAGGCAGCGCAGATTGCCAAGACGATTGTGGACCGTCGCCCGAAACAACTGAAACTGCCGTTTTACCTCTGGACGCGAGAGAGTGTGGCGCAGTTGATTGAACGCAGATTCGGCATGCGGTTCTTTATCTGGACAGTGGGCCGGTATCTTGGGCGGTTGGGCTTTATGCCGCAGAAGCCTGTGCGCCGCGCTTTGGAGAAAAACCCGGAGCAGGTGCGTCGTTGGCTGGAGGAGGAGTATCCTGAGATACGCAAGCAAGCCAAGCGAGAAAAGGCGGAGATTCACTGGGGCGATGAGATGGGGCTGCGCTCTGATCATGCTGCGGGGCGTGGCGGAGGTGATGGAGTTGAAGCTGGACACGGTGCGCCACTGGCTGCGGGTGACCTCCGAGCATAACTAGCAGGTCAAAGCCTTAATTTATCTCCACTCATAGGGCGGAGTATTGTGCTGTATTTTCATAAACATACAGGAGGTTTAAATGGTTATACCAAAAACCATACGGGATGAATTTCCTATCTTTAAAAATAAGATACATCTTGACGTGGCTTTTAAATGTGCTCCCTCTACCCGTGTTTTACACGCAATGACAGAGTTCATCCTTGATTTACAACGCACCGGAGGGGATAAGCCTGGGTGGTTTCATATGGCTGATAAAGCTCGCTCCGTCATAGGGCGATTGATAAATGCCAGCCCCGATGATATCGCGTTTATCAAGAATACAACCGAGGGGCTGAACATGGTTGCCTGGGGAGTTGGTATTAAGCCAGGCGACAACATCATCATCAATGATATGGAGCACACGAACAATGTCCAACCGTGGCTGAACCATCAGAGATTTGGGGTCAACACCAGGTGGGTGAAAACTCGGGACGGACGAGTACCAACAGAGGACATTGTGTCCATGATTGATGAGCGAACAAGGATTGTTTCGATCTCATCCGTTCAGTACATCAGTGGCTTTCGGGCCGATCTTAAACAAATTGGCGAGATTTGCCGCAGCCGTGATATCCTTTTTGTGGTCGATGCTGTTCAGCATCTCGGGGTTCTGCCCTTGGATGTAAAAGCCTGCCATATCGATGTCTTATCCTGCGGTGGTCATAAATTTCTGCTGTGCCCTCCTGTGGGGATTGGCGTGTTGTATGTGGGAGAGTCCTGCCGCGATAAGATCGCGCCATCTTTCGTTGGACTGAATCAGGTAAACAAAGTGGTCGATGCTGGTAGAGAAGATGGCGGCAAGGAGATACTTTTTGGTACTGATTCCAGAAAGCTAGAATATGGTTATTTCAATTTCGTTGGGATAGCAGGACTGATGGCCTCTGTTAAAATGTTATTTGAAGCAGGCTTAGAAAATATCGAAAAGCATGTTATGGCTCTGAACACCGAGCTTGTTGATCGCCTCCAGCGTCATGGGGCGGAGCTGATTACGCCTCTGGGGGAAACCGAGCGCTCCGCAATAGTTGCCATAAAACTGAAAGATTCGAGGAAAGTTGCTGAGATCATTGGGCGGGAAAATATTATTGTTACAATCAGAGATGGGATGATGAGAGTCTCATTTCACTATTATAATATACCTCAGGACTTTGACTCTCTCATCGAATGTCTAATTCAGGCGGGAGAGGTCGAGCGATAGAATTAATACTGAGAGTCATACCCTCCGGATATCTCAAATAAAAGAGAATCCTGAATCAGTGGAATAATACTCGGGTGGAATTAACATCCAGTTTGAATCCTGTAAAACATGAGATGCGCTGATTAAAAGAATCACCTCGATATTTGTCATATCATTATTGCTGTCCCTGGCCACGCCCACAACGGGTTGTGGAAATATTACTACCATCATCAAAAAGAAATGGCAGCAATGAATGGTGCTGTGGCATCCTGCAATGATAGGGCCACCCCAGAACCGGGATGGGTTACATATTGACCCGCAGGCCCTTTTCTCGCAAATATTCTTTTACCTGTTTAATGCTTAAGATGCGATAGTGAAAAACCGAAGCGGCTAATAAGATCCGGGCTCCACCCAGAACTACTCCCTCATAAAAATGTTCTAGTTTCCCTGCACCACCCGAGGCCACCACCGGTAGATCAACAGCATCTGAGATAGCCTTTGTAAACTCCAAATCATACCCATCCTGGACTCCGTCACAATCCATACTGGTGGGTAGTATCATACCGGCGCCCAAATCCTGACATTCTCTGGCCCAGGCAATGGCGTCTTTACCTACCGGCTTGGTGCCGCCTGATACTACCAGCTCAAACCCGGAAGGAATCGCCTTATTTCTCCTGGCATCTATAGCTACTGTAATTTGCTCCGAGCCGAATTTCTTAGCCGCTTCCCTGATTAAATCCGGATTTTTTACGGCAGCACTATTCATGGAAATTTTATCTGAACCCGCTTCCAGAACCAATTCAATGTCTTCCAAACTGGAGATTCCTCCACCCACGGTCAGCGGGATATCAATAACTGACGAGACATTCTTAACCCATTCCAATCTGGTTTTTCTGTTTTCCAAGGTGGCTGCTATATCCAGCATGGCCAGCTCGTCGGCACCTTCTTTATTGTAAAATTGGGCATTTTCTACAGGATTTCCCGCATCTTTCAAATTTACAAAATGGACACCCTTGACTACACGGCCATCTTTCATATCGAGGCAAGGCATGATTTTAATTGTCTCCATTATTTTTTCCTTTCTTTTGGGTTTCTCAAGACCAAAGGGGATCTGATTAAACAGGAAGCTCTCCAAGTGCTGTACTTTGCGCATTATCCTATGTGTTAGAGTTAATTCCCTTCACTTTTTTTACATTATCTTAATGCAAGTGCTTTTTTCAAGTAATTGTCATGATTATTATATGGAAAATATAGTATACTCAGAAATCATACATAGATGAAGTTAGAATCAATTGTCTCACAAATTTAACCAGAAATTTCAGTCCCCAAATCCCTGTGGCTTTTTTAGATAGGCGGCATAGCATTCAAGTTTTTTATCATCTCTGGAGTGGGCAAAGACATTAATTACCATCCGATAGATGTTGCAAGAAAAGCATCAGATTGGGAAATTAGAGAGGGGGAAGTTATGCACTTGATCCTGTTATCGCTCCTTTTGGGTATGATTTTGGGATTTTGGCCTCGTACGCCGGAGCTTATTTTCAACCTTTCCCAACGCCTTTTATCTCTCGGATTGATTCTTCTCCTCTTTTTCTTGGGAGCCAGCTTAGGTACCCATCCAAATATCACATCTCAATTGCGTTGGATTGGTGTAAATGCTTTGGTTCATGCCTCATTAACAATCGCGGGCAGTATACTTTTGGTGTGGATTCTCGAACGCTTGTTCCTAAAACATAATAATAAACACATCTGAATGCACTATGCTCTGGATAATCTTTATCTCCATTATGATAGGTTTACTTGCCGGCTTCATTGGATGGATTCCTCCGGGGATTCAACCCTATTTGGATCATTTAATTACTTACGGAGTCTGTTTATTAGTTTTTTCGGTGGGAGTAAATATAGGTCGAAACCGTGAAGTATGGCACCAGATGAAAGTCCTGGGAGCACGAGTGCTTCTCCTTCCCGCAGGTGTGGTAGCAGGCACTTTGCTTGGGTCTCTGGTAGTACCCCTGTTCATTCCTATTGGGCTGCGAGAAGCGTTGGCAGTTGGAGCAGGCTTCGGTTGGTACTCTCTTTCGGGGGTGCTTCTCATGAAACTTCACAGTGCTGAACTGGGAGCCTTAGCTTTTTTGACCAATTTGTTCCGCGAGCTGTTAAGTTTTTTAATTATTCCTCTTCTGGCCCGATATACCGGTCCTTTTACAATGATTGCTCCCGGAGGTGCCACCACTATGGATACCACTCTCCCCTTGATAAGCCGTTTTTCCAACGCCAATGGTGCTATTTTGGCTTTCATCAATGGATTCCTGCTTTCAGTTCTCGTTCCCATCTTAATCTCGCTTTTTATTGATTAACCGCGGCACATTCAATATCGCTGCCGAAAGATGCAGCCGCAGCCAGAGCGCTCAGCCCGGCACCCAAAAATAGGATCATTTTTGAATAACCATTGGAGAAACACCTGTTTGTAGATGGTCATACAGGTTAATAACATGGTTGCCTTTAGAGTGGTCAAGAACGGGAGTTATAGACTAATTTTTTACTTCATTCTCGGTTACAAACTGAGAAAATATATTTCAGTAAAATGGAAGATATTGCTATAATGAATTGATCTATAAAGGGTGGATAATATCGGGCTGCATAATCAATGGAAAGCCAATCATTCCGCCTTTTAAGCATTGCCATATTTTCCTGCTGTGAAAGCAAGAAAAAGAATCGTTTTTCTGCGCTCTAATGATATTTCAAATGTTATTAGGGCATGAGAACACAAAGGATCGAACAACATAAAGCGAGGATAGCTCTATGAAGAAACACAATTTTTTTGATTTAACGGGTAAAGTGGCCATCGTAACCGGTGCCAGCAGGGGATTGGGCCAGTGCTTCGGGCGCGCCTTAGCCCGGGCTGGGGCGGATCTTGTTATCACTTCAAGAAAGGTAGATTCTCTTCATGAATTTCAGAAGGAGATAGAAAGCTTGGGCCAAAAAGCTTACCCCCTTCCACTGGATGTACGCGTTGAAGAAAGTATCCATAACATGGTGGAAAAGGCCGTCGCACATTATGGCAAAGTAGACATCCTTGTCAACAATGCCGGGTGTAACATCCGAAAGCCGGCATTAGAATTGAGCTGGGATGATTGGAACACCGTGGTTGACACCAACTTAAGGGGGGCGTTTTTTGTAG
The DNA here is from genome assembly GCA_964611635.1 of uncultured Thermodesulfobacteriota bacterium. Taxonomy (GTDB): domain Bacteria; phylum Desulfobacterota; class JAFDED01; order JAFDED01; family JAFDED01; genus JAFDED01. The sequence goes on along the minus strand of CAZTAS010000064.1, from coordinate 19,840 downwards.
CTCAGTCTGCAGGAAGACACATGTTTGAGCGGAGATACGGCAGGATCATCAACATTGGTTCAGTCACCTGTGTTTTTGGTTACGCCGGCATAACCCCATACTGCGCCAGCAGGGGCGGTGTCATGCAGATGACGAAGAGCCTGGCGGATGACTGGGGCAAATACGGCATCACGGTCAACGTACTGGCCCCCGGTTGGTTCAAAACGGCCCAAACAGCAGTATTATATGAAAATAAGGAATGGGTGGAGTACATCACGGAGCGAATTCCGCTGAATCGTCCGGGACAACCCGAAGACCTGGAGGGAGCCGTTGTCTTCTTGGCGTCGGATGCCAGCGAATATATCACCGGCCAGGTGCTTCTGGTGGACGGCGGGATTACTACAGGGTCCACGAAGGCAACGATTGAGAAGAAGGAATGAAATATTAAAATGGCAAGTAATGATTCTTTTAAACCAAAATTACATTTAACTATGCTTTTTCATTGATCACTGAAATATCTCTATCGATGTTTGCCCAACGCGGTGACAGAAGAATAAGAACACGTGCATGGGATTTAATATGAAGAAACCGTAATCATTTAAAGATCCTCAGGCCCTCCCCCCTATCCTGTCGTATCGTCCATAATCCCTGGCATAGTCATACATGGCAACAATGTTTTCTGGAGGAACATCTGGTTGAATGTTATGAACAGCCCCTAGCACGTAGCCCCCGCCGTGAGCAAGATCGTCGATTCTCCGGCGAACCTCCGCTTTCACTTCCTCCACACTTCCCCTGGGGAGAACATGCTGGGTGTCTATTGCTCCCCAGAATGAGAGCTTATCGCCATACCGATCCTTTAACCTTGCAGTATCCATATTGGCGGCAGCCACCTGGACAGGGTGAAGCGCATCGATGCCTACATCGAGAAGATCATCAAGGAGGAGCCATACCGAACCGCAGGTGTGAAGTAGGATTTTGGCTGATGATAGGTCATGGATGAGGTCGAAGTAGCGCTTAAACCTTGGTTTGAAGAGCTTACGGAAAAGTTCGGGGGAGACCTGCGGCCTATCCTGCATTCCCAGATCATCCCCGGCCATAACCACATCTACCTGATCTCCCACAAGCCGCAAGGCATCCTCGCAGATTGCCATGTTAATTTCAAGGATTGCATCAAAAAGAGCCTCCAGGAGTGCAGGATTGCAAGCACAATCGAGGAACCAGTCCTCAAAACCACGCATATATTGGCTTATATGTACAAAGGGAGGACTCAGATTAAGAGCTATGGCGTAGTCAGTCTCTCTTCGGAGTTTCTCAACCTTCTCCTTTAAGCCCCTTGTTCTGCCCGGGTCGTGTGGGTCTGGCCAGGGGAAATTGGCAATATCCCTGACAGTTATTTCACCGGCCAGGGGAAGCTTCTCAAGGTCGTAGTAGTAACTTCCCGGCGGCTTGACTCGCACCACTCCCCATTCATCCTTATAGCGCCATTCGTCCAGCTCCACATCCTTTCCTGTATCGGCTTTTCCTAAATAAACCCCCCGAAAATCGATATCAAATCGCCTTTTTATCTCCTCCCCAACGTCCACAGTTTGCATCATCCGATGCAAAAGTTCAGGCTCCCCACCCATCCCGAGATACTGATGGAGGCGATCGTAAGCCTGCCTGACAATTCCACTATTGGTGGTTGCGCATAAATCAACCGGAACCCTATCCGGTTCCCGGTGCTCTAAAGCGGCAATGACCCTCTCGCGGTGAGTCATATTCTTTGACATGCTAACCTCCATAAATAATCTCTGTCTATTTTGTATTTTTTAAAATCCCCAATAGCAGTAAATAGTATATACAGGTTCTTCAATCAAAGAATTGCAAATTTCCGGTCATTATTTACGGTTTTTAATATGTTAAGATATCATAGGGATTGCTAAAACCACAACAGCTTTATTCCCCTTCTTTTGCTTGACTCATAGCATTTCGCAAAGTGCGTATAGCCACCTGAAACAAGGTCTTCCTCTGATCTATTTGCTATATAGTTAATCCATACTTTTTCCTTTTTTTAAGATAAGACATAATTAATGAATCTCTACTAATAAAGGCCAAAAAGATATGAACGGGTCAGATGGGGCTATTAAATCCTAAAGATGGCGAAGAGTAGACGAAAACCCCAGAATGATTTTTATGGATTTTATCCTTGACGTTAAGTGATCTATTTGGTAAGAAATGAATGAAAAGTTTATATAAATAAGGCAGAAAGGAGGGTGATAATAAAAAGACGTCGAAATCATTCGGGCGAGCATATAAGAGGATTATCTAAACGTCAGATTGATCGACACCAGGGAGGAGGATAAAATGCGTTCGAAAAATTATATAGTTCAATTTTTGATTATGTTTATGCTTTTCACCTTTCTCTTTTCCCCCACAGCAGCCGCCAAGTATCCCGACAAACCCATAAATTACATCATCTGTTTTAACCCGGGTGGCCAGTCTGACGTGACAGCCCGGGTGCAGCAAAAGGCGCTGGAAGAGGCTTTAGGCGTTCCGGTTGTTATTCAATACAAAGTGGGCGCCGGAGGAGCGGTTGGCTGGGCTGCGCTGGTACGTTCCAAGCCTGACGGATACACCATTGCAGGAAACAACATACCCCACATCATCCTTCAGCCCCTGATGAGGAAGGACCCGGGGTACAAAACCGATCAGCTCACTCCCATCTACTTGTTCGAGACCACCCCCATCGGCCTTGCAGTGAGAAATGACAGCCTCTTCAAGACCGCGCAGGATTTTATCGATTATGCCAAGAAGAATCCCGGAGTCATTACTATGGCTGGCGTTGGAACCTATACCGGCCACCACATCACCTATTTGCATTTCACCAAGCTTACGGGAACAAAGGTTATGTACATCCCATTTACAGGGGCGGCTCCCCAGGTAGCGGCTTTTATCGGCGGCCACACAACAGCTATTTTTGGGAACTCTAACGACCTGGTGACTCACAAGGACAAGATCCGGGTGCTGGCCATGGGAACCGAGAAGCGTTTTGCCCCTTACTTCCCCGACGTTCCAACCTTCAAGGAGCTGGGAATCAACATGACCGCAGGCATCAGCCGCGGAGTGTGCGCTCCTCCGGGTCTCCCCGAGGACAAGATCAAGATCCTGGAGGAGGCCTTCGACAAAGTTTGCCGGGGCAAGGAGTTCGTGAGCAAGATGGAGGAGATGGGCTTCTGGGTGGACAACCTGAAATCAAAGGAGTTTGCCCGGTGGATGGAGGTGAAGAAGAAAGAATATACAGACCTTTTGAAGGAAATGAAACTTTTAAAGAAATAGCTGTATATGCTGCATAGAAAAGGGTGGCGTGGGCCTTCGGAAGCCTGCTCCAGGGCGTTTGATGCTTCAAGACCCGCGCCTTTTTTCAAGGCATGGAAACACTAGCTTTTTTTAAGGCACTTGGCCATATTACGGACCCAATCAGCATCCTCCTGATTCTGGCCGGCGTGACATGCGGCATAATCGTGGGCGCCCTTCCGGGTCTGACTGCCACCATGGCACTGGCGCTCATGGTACCCTTCACGTTTACCATGTCTCCAATAAAAGGACTTATGGTTCTGGGGGCGCTTTACTGCGGTGCCATTTACGGAGGATGCTTTTCCGCCATTCTGGTCAATACCCCCGGGACGCCGTCCGCCATTGCCACCACATTTGACGGCTACGCAATGGCACAGAAAGGTGAAGCTGATAAGGCCATTATCACCGCCACGATGGGCTCGGTGGTGGGGGGGATTTTCGGGACTCTTTGTCTGCTTTTGCTTTCTCCACCATTGGCAGCGGTGGCGCTCAAGTTTGGCCCGCCTGAATTTTTCTGGCTTGCCGTATTTGGACTGACCATCATCGCCACGCTGGCATCGAAATCTGTCCTGAAAGGACTTATTGGCGGTGCCTTCGGTCTACTGCTCTCCACCGTGGGAATGAGCCCTATCGCCGGGGATGTCCGCTTCAGTTTCGGTCATCCGGCTTTCCAGGGAGGTATTGCCCTTATGCCCGCCTTGATAGGGTTCTTCTGTCTGCCCGAGGTTCTCTTCATGGTGGAGCAGCGGGGCCAACGCTACTCCCTGATTGAGTTGAAGAAAAAAAAGGGGGTCTTCATCTCCACTGCCCTGGAGTATCTGAAAAAAATCGGCCTGATCATTCGGTCTTCCATCATCGGCACCCTTGTGGGGATAGTGCCGGGCGCGGGTGGAAACATTGCCGGTCTGGTCTCCTACAACGAAACGGTAAGGGTTTCCAAGTACCCCGAGCGTTTCGGTACCGGCGTGATGGAGGGTGTAGCAGCCTCCGAGACGGCAAACAACGCCGAGGTGGGCGGCTCGCTGGTGCCTCTGCTCACCCTGGGTATCCCTGGAGCGCCTCCGGCCGCTGTTCTTTTGGGAGCCCTGCTCTTGCAGGGGATGCGGCCAGGTCCTGAGCTATACACCACTTTTGGGGAGATCACTTACACCTTCATCTTGTCACTTTTTGTCAGCAACCTGCTGATGCTGCCAGTTGGCCTCCTTGGGGGATCACTGTTTGCTCGATTGATTACCATCACACCTTTGAGGTTTCTGGCTCCATTTGTACTTTTCCTCACCATTATAGGCTCATTTGCTATTAACAACAATATGATGGACGTGGTGGTGATGTTCGCATGCGGGCTGGTGGGATATGCGGGCAAGAAAATGGGATTTCACCCCGGTCCTATTGTGCTGGGGCTGATACTGGGGTCCATCTGCGAGACAGGGTTGGTGCAAGCCATGCTGATGGGCAAGGCCGCAGGCTCTGCCTGGAAACTTTTCTTTACAAGGCCCATTTCACTGGCTCTAATTATCCTCTGCCTGATTTCGGCCGCCTGGCCCCTGATCGCCAGGCAATTGCAGAAGAGGGGGCTCTTTAAATACGAATTGGGGGAGGGATAATTGCCGTGATTAATACCGACCGCATATCCGGCGTTGTTCTGCTGGCCCTCTCGATCCTCATTTGGCGAGAGTCAGGAGAGTACGGGCAGTTGGCGGCGCTCTTTCCCAGGGTAGTGATCAGCATCATCATCTTTCTTTCGCTGATCCTGATCTTGAAGAGCTTTATCAGACCTGACCGTAGATATTTTTTCCAGAAGGTTCAGATTAAGTATATTGTCTTCACCGGACTAATGGCCGTGGGCTGGATTGCCCTGATTCCCTTCCTGGGGTTCGTCATCACCAGTGTCATCTTCTTCAGCGTCATGGTGGTCATCTTTAGTGAAAAGAGGACACCCAAGGTGGCGGCAACATCAGTGATTATGGTGATAGTGGTGGTGGTTCTCTTTTATCTCCTTTTCCATAAGATACTCTTGGTTCCCCTACCGGAGGGTATTTTCCTTTAAGCCGGACCGGGCTTCTCAATACACCCCAGCTTCACCGAAGAAAAACGATAAAATATATTTCCATTTCTCCAAAGTGCAACTTGACCCCCTGTCGCTCGGTCGGGCAAGTAAATCTTTGGCCAGATTTATCCTAAAGAAGAAAACGATATCAAGGAATTTTTAGGTCCTTTTTACTTGCACTTCAGCTTTTCTTCAGTTATAAGATTAAATTAGGCATCAGCGGGATATGGTGGGAATTTCCGATATTGACAAGGAGAGGTGGATGAGGAAGTGCCAAGGTCGCTGGTGGACCTCCTGGACTTCAAATCCAGTGGGGGGCGTGAGAAGCGTCCCTGGTGGGTTCGATTCCCATGCACTTCCGCCATTATTATGATCTGTTAAATATTTGCAGGCTAACAGGCAAGCATAAAATTTACTTGATTAATATTTTTAAACTTGTAACATTACCAACCATCTGATTTAGCCTTTAAACCGTCCATTTGAGCTTAAGTGCCCCATGGGCAAGGGTGGGCGATGGGCTTAGTGAAAGAAATATCAAGCCTCAATCTCTAATGATGGAGAAGTGGGGTTTTATTTTTTAGGGACATAATGAACCGTCCATCGTGGGCTGCGTGGCTTGATAGTGGTGTAGGAGGGGATAAAAGGCCAGTCGTCTGGGGATGGAGGAATTTTTTGGAGGGTTGACATTTGACCTGGTTATGTTAAAATTGTACTTGAATGAATGAAATTTGGTATTTGTTAATATATTCAATAAGATGTGTTGTATTGAAAGAAAACGAGGGGTCTCTTGAACATCGAGTTGACTCTCATAGACTTGTTTTCCGGTACAGGAGGACTCACTCTCGGTTTCACAGAAGTATTCGGACACTCTTTCATTCCAATTTGGGCCAACGATTGCAATGAATATGCCGCAGCAACATACAACCTCAACTTCGGGGATCATTCGGAATTTTCAATTGGATCGCGCTCCCTCTGTGCATATTGCATGATCTTTCATTTTGCCGAGAAAGAGCGCGGAAAAATGAAGAGTTATTCCTGCCTCAAGATTAAAAGGCGTTATTCATGTCCCAATAGGGCCACAACAAATCATGAAAATTAATGTTTTCGAGGGAGGGAAACGATATGTCATACAAATTAGCATCTCAAGGTAATAAAGGGCTTCGCGCTCTCGACCCCGATCTCCCTTTCCTAGCATCAGAAGCCGCAATCGACATCGACAACCTATTATCGAACAGAGACAAAAACTTAACGGCCATGCGATGTCTTGCTGAGCGGTTGAAGAATTCTATAAAATTAGATAGTACGGATGGCACCTCGCACTCACTCATGGATCTGGCAACTCTAACATTGCTTGGCGAAGCCATGGCAGAGGCGGTGAGAAATAATACTTTTCAGAAAATAGAAGATTTGGTTGAAGAAGCTGCTGATGTAGCGAAATTACTATCAAGTGATGACCCTGCGAAGGACCTAACAGAACTCGAAAAAGCCCGGGACTTTTGCATGGCCTTAGCAAGGGCGGTTATGGCTTACCGCAAGTCAATACGCGACATGAGTCCATCGCATCCGTTTCGGAGATAATGATGTCCGTTCTAGAGGATACCCGGCAGCGGGTTACTGCCGTCATTGAAGAAATAGAACGATTGAAACAGTCTGATTTTCCTTACACACAATCGCGTGATGCGCTGTCTCTGTTGGAAGAGAAGCTCAAACACCAGTATCTCGCACTGAGCAGGGTAGACTCATCAAGCAATATAGTTAATGATGTATGCAGTGTCTCTCTCTTCCAATTGCATGTTTACGTTCCCATTTTAGGGTTCATACTTCGGTCCACCGATGTTCGCAATGCATTTGAATCTTACGGTCCTCTTTTGCGGCTTGCTCAATGCATCCTGGATACCAACACAAAGTTGATCATATCATCAGAATGGGAATTCTCCCCTTTTGTTTACCGATCTATGTCCGATTTACCTGGCTTCGTTCTAATTGGTTTGCCCGCTCCGGAATCGTCCAACCCCCTGCTTATCTCCTTGGCAGGGCATGAAATTGGGCATGCGGTTTGGGAGACTGAGCATCTTTTTACAGAATACGAGGAAGAAATCAAAAACCGCGTCTTAGATGAGTTGACTAATAGACGATGGCAAGATTACAACGTTCTTTATCCACAATACAATAAGCATGATCTCCTGGGTGGAAATCTCTTCACCCCACCAACATGGATGCTTGCCTATAAGTGGGCTTTACTGCAGACAGAGGAAGTCTTCTGCGATTTTTTCGGGTTGCGGGTTTTTTCGGAATCATACCTGAACGCCTTCTCATACCTGATTTCGCCTGGTTTATGTGGCGAACGCCCGTTACAATATCCTACCATTAAACGTCGCATATCTCATCTAGTTAAGGCAGCCGAGGAAATGAGAGTCCAAATTCCAACGGGATTAACAACCAGTTTCTTAAATGAAACTGAACCGACGGAACCAGCAACCAAATTGCTTGTATCAGTCGCCGATGCTGTGTCAGCCTCTCTTGTAACTGACTTAATTAAGCGGGCTCAGAGCTTTGCGGATGAAAAAGCAGTTCCATCACGCGATTCTGACAACGTAAAGCGTATCTGTGAATATTTTCTGAAGAAGGTCGTGCCGACAACAAAACTGGAATCCCTCTGCGATATAATAAATTCAGGGTGGAATTGTATTCAGAATCCCGATCTTTGGAATGACTTTCCTCAGATTAAACGGGAAGATAGACACAGAATACTGAAAGACATTGTGTTTAAGAGTATGGAAGTGGCAGAGATTTATGAACGCCTGAGAATTGCGTCATGATATTAAAAGGCGAAGAAATAGCACGAGAATTAGATAAGCCAACGAACCCAGATGATCCATTGATTATTACTCCGTGTCCAGATCTTTCTGAAATCAAAAAATCCGGAGCGGCTTCCGTTGATATGAGGCTAGGTTGCTGGTTCTTGGCCTGTAGGCCAAGCCGTATAGGACAACTCGACGTGTATGAAGAACCTTCCGAAATGCCAAATGAGGCTAGATTAACCAGGTCCTATTATGTACCGTTTGGCGACAGTTTTGTTTTACATCCCAAGCCCTTCGTGCTTGGGATCAGTTTAGAATGGATCCGATTACCAGCTGATCGGGCAGCCTACGTCATCGGCCGGTCCTCCTGGGGTAGATATGGTCTGATCATCGCAACCGCTACGGGTGTCCATCCGGGTTTCACTGGATGCCTCACTCTTGAACTTTCTAATATAGGGGAAGTTCCAATTACAGTAAAACCAGGAACCCCCATTTGTCAGATTTTTATCCAAGAAGTCCGAAGCGGAGATCCGAAACTCGTTGATCGGAGCTCCTTCATCGGCAGGAGGAAGCCCACTCTTGGAGCAATTAAACTGGATAAAATGGCTGAACTATTGGCAAGGAAATGACTCACTCTATTGAAATTTCAAGTATTAAATTTTATTCTTGTTTCAGCAAAGTACCTATCATCTGCGTCATGTTACCCGCCATTGCATAGAGGGTTAGATGTAGCCTCGTTAAGCTTCAATTCCTTTAATATGCACTATCCCTCGAAATGCCCCAGATCCCACTCGATCATCGGGTTCCCACCAAGCATTTCCCATATGGGGGGATTTACCTGCTTTGTGAGATTGAAAAAGGGGAGTCAAGAGACCTCCCCTCTAACATCATCCAACCATTTCCAGATCGCCACAAAGCTGTGCCTAAATTGTGCCCGCGAATGTCAAATATTTCCTAACAAAAACCAATAATAACCAATTCGGTGTTTTTAAACCTGCAAGAGGCGCGACCTTATGAAATGGGGATTTTCGATATTTCGCTAATTTGTACTTCAAATCCAGTGGGGGGCGTGAGAAGCGTCTCTGGTGGGTTCGATTCCCATGCACTTCCGCCATTATTTATTTTCTGTTATGCCACGATCAGGGGATCTGCAAGGCCCTCTCGCAGGCCCAGCATCAAAGTGAGATACTCCCTCAGATGCCTTGTCAGGAGAAAGTTTTCTCTGACAAATTCCCTACCTTTTTCCCCCATTCTGCGCATTTTATCCTGATATTGAAACAGGAAACGGATACGATGGGCAGCCCCTTCAGGCGAGTCCACCAGGAAGCCCGTGTGATAGTCGAACACCTGAAGGCGAATGCCCCCCGTATTGCCCCCTATGATGGGCTTGCCCTTCCAGAGTCCCTCTGTGACGGTGAGGCCAAAGCCCTCCCGGGTGGACTTTTGCAGGATCACATCCGCCAGGCGCTGCAAGGCATTGATGGTGCGATGAGCATCACTGGGCAGGAGGATGACGTGGATGTTCGGATCACCATCCGCTGCTTCATGGACTTCTTCCAATACAGCCTCCCCTTCCGGGTCGTCGGTAGCTCCACCCCCAACGAGTACAAGTTGCGCAGGTGAAAATTTACGAACAAGCTTGAAGGCCTGAATTACTCCTACAGGGTCCTTGAATCGGTCGAAACGGGAGACTTGCACCAGCAGTGGACGTGATGGATCCAGGCCGAATCGAGCTCGTACTTCCTCGAGCTCTTTAGACGGCAGTTCGCAGTTCTTTTCGCTCAGCGGGTCGATGCTCGGGCGCATCAGGAATTGCGGGTGATGAAGTGGCTGTGCGAACTGATCCATAGAAAAAATGCTGGCATCATACCCTTCGACAAAGGGGCGCAAATACTTCCAGACTATCCGAAACGGCTGGCTTACATCAATGTGGCACCGCCAGAACCATAGGCCGCCCTTGTTGGAGCAAAACTTCAGCATGGCAGCTGGCTGAGGGTCGTGAATGAAGACAAAGTCCGCCTCTTTCAGAAGTGGACCCAATGGCTGAGCGTTACGTTCGTTGGTTTCCTCGTAAGCCTGGCGGGCGGAAGGAGGAAGGCTGACCGGATTTCCCTGAAGCCCATTGTGTATGCTCTTGGTTACCTGAAAAAAAGGCTCGTTACCCTCCAACACTTCCCAGGAGGCCTTAATGCCCAGCTCATTCATCAAGGGAACCAGCCTTTCAAGAATTTCGGCCACACCCCCTCCTGTCCGGGAGGAATTGACGTGAATGACCCTCATATCTTGCAGATTTTCGGCCAACTGCTCCAATTGCGCCAGAACCGGTCGGCCCACTATACTTTCGTAATCTTTTAATGAAACAATCGTCATTTGTCTTTAACCCTATCCAAAACCATTGTTGCCACCCGGTGAAGCTCAGCCTGGAGTTCCCTTAGCGTTAAAAAATAAAAATCGATCTCCCTGAAGGCCAGAATCAGACTCTCACCGAGTGATCCCCACCACTTCAACCAGGCAGAAAAGTCATCCAGGCCATCCTCAACGCGCCGTCGCGCCTCCAGAAAGTGATAATAAAGACTGCTTGTCGTCATAGAGGCTATGGCGTCTGCTAAGTCCTCGGGCTTATCTATGGTTTTGCCCGTATCGAAGACAACAGTCATAGCCTGTTTAAAATTGAATTCCTCCCCTCGCTTGACCCATGGGATGTGCGGGAGTTCGCTCAAGCGCTCATCCAGAATGTCCAGCACAGCCGCCCGTAGGTCTTCCATGTTCTCGAAATCGTACGGGTTTAAAATACCCAGCCGCTCGGCCAGTAGCCTGTCGTGCAGGCTCCTCATGGACCAAACTGCAAAGTCGTTGCGATAATCCGGGTCGTCAAATGTCGACCGGAGCAGGGTCTCACAGAAGTGTTGATAGATCGAGTCTACAGGACACACCTCTACCCTGTCTCTTAGTTCACGCAGGTTTATCGCGGATCGCAGGCCGCTCATCCTTAAAATCAGTGCGCAGTCCTTGATATGGAAAGGGAAAAACTTTTTTTCGGTCTTGATATTCTGCTTAACATCGATCATTTTTTTTCTTTCCATTGTGTTATGATCCTAATTCATTCCTTAAGCTCATTCGTAAACCCCGAAAAAATAGGGTGGTAAAGAGAGCGGGCCGTTCCCATACCCTATGGTGAAATCTTCTGGACCTGAAGGAGGCGATCCGAACTCCATCTGATAAGAACGAAGCAGGGAGCGCCATGATCCCACAGGTTCTAATGGCTTGATGGTTATCGTTTTGGGAGATAAAGATGCAAGAATCAAGCATCTGCTCGTCTCAGTATGCTCTCGCCTCTCCAAGATCAGGACTGGCTCCGATCCGCATCGGAACAGCCGCATCCGGCTTCGGTCGCACCCGATGAGGGCAGGATGGGAGCGACGCAAGCTAATAAGCCGCTTGTAATATTCCAGGATGACCTTGTGATCCGGCTGATTTCGAAGGGAAAGATTAAGTTGGGACCGAAAGAAGCTAGAAGGTTCCTGTGGGTCCGGAATCTCTCCCTTCCAATGGAAACTCTTGAACTCCTTGCTTCTGCCCTTCCGAACAGCTTCGGCAAGTCTTTGATCCTCGAAGCTGGTGAAATAGAGAAATGGAGCGGTTTCTGCATATTCCTCCCCCATGAAAAGGAGGGGAATGAAAGGAGCGGTGAGCACCAGTCCCGCGGCTAGCTTCAGGGCCTCAGGGGAAACCAGGGCTGAGAGCCTTTCTCCCCCAGCACGATTTCCCACCTGATCGTGCGTCTGCGAGCTGACCACGAACTGCCTCCCGGGCCGGGTGCGAGAGGATGTTCCGTGGCACCGATTCCTGAATTTGGAATATTGACCCTGATAAACGAATCCGTTCTTAAAGGCCATGGCCATGTGATCCAGGGAGCCGAAATCCTGATAATACCCCTCCTTTTCGCCGGTCAGGAGGGTGTGAAGAGAATGATGGAAGTCATCGCACCACTGAGCGTCAAGCCCGAAACCACTCCTGCTGGTTGGCCGGATCACTCTCACGTCGTTAAGATCGCTCTCGGCGATCACGTGGATTTGCCTTCCCAAGGCTTGCCCCTGGCGGTGGACCGCCTCGTTGATATCCCGCAGGATATGGATGGGGCTGAAGTCAAAAATGCCATGGATGGCATCCAGCCTCAAACCATCAATATGATATTCCGTTACCCAATAAAGAGCGTTTTCAACGATGAAGCGCCGGACTTCGTCGCTGCCGGAACCGTCGAAGTTGATAGCAGGGCCCCAGGGGGTTCGGTATCGATCCGTGAAATAGGGGCCAAAGCTCCGGAGATAGTTCCCCTCAGGCCCCAGATGATTATATACCACGTCAAGGATTACTGCAAGGCTGTGGTGATGGCAGGCGTCCACCAAAGCCGCGAGCCCCTCCGGGCCTCCATATGCTTCGTGAGGAGCATAAAGGTATGTGCCGTCGTATCCCCAGTTGCGCTCCCCGGGAAATTGAGCCACTGGCATGAGCTCAATGGCCGTTATACCAAGCTCTTCCGAAAGGTAAGGCAAGTAAGGTATGATTCCTTGAAAGGTCCCAGCGGGGGTAAAGGTGCCAGTATGCAGTTCGTAAATGATCAACTCCTCCAGCGGACGGCCTTTCCATTCCAGATCGCTCCAGGAAAAGGCGCCGGTGTCAACGATTCTGGAGGGAGCATGGACACCATAGGGCTGAGAGCGAGACGCAGGATCCGGCCTCTCCGTCTCACCATCCAGCACGTATAAGTATATGGTCCCTGGGCTTGCATCACTGTCGGCAACAAAGTATCCCTTTTCGGTGGGCTCCATGGAAATCATCTCTCGCCTGCCATATGGGTCTAGGCAAACCTGGACCTCCTTGGCTATCGGTGCCCAGACTGTGAATCGCGTATAGCCATTTTTTTTCACTATGCATCCTATCTCTGGAACCCAACGCTTGATGTTTTTTTTGTTTTGAATTGAGCGAATAAAGTTTCTATTTTGCATTTGAAGCATCTATCTCTTCAGACTCCTCAGCACTGCCCTCGATCTGTTCCATGATCTCCGGACATTTTGGGGGATAGAGATCGTAGAGATACTTGTACATTGCTTCCACGAGGAAGTCCACATCTCCTCCCTTACCCCAGGCTCGTTGAATGTGATCCAGTGAAAGAAACGTGCTCCGGCAGTGCTCTGTCAATTCGATTAAAAAGCGCTCCCAGAAAATGGAGGGTTGATCGAAGTGCTGCTTTTGTTCAACCATTTGGCGAATGATTTCAGCAGCCCTTCCCGCCTTTTCCCGAAAATCGCGGACATAATCCAGCTCTCGCAGGGCTTCATTGGGCTCGAAGTTGCGCTCATCGTGCTGTCGGGCAAGGCCAAAGTTAAGATAATCGACGCGGGTATCAACCAGCACCTCCAGGAGTCGGGAGAGTCCTTCAATATGCGGCCAATCGGCTGTGATCCGAGGCTCGGGAAGGTTCTCAGGATAGAGCTTTTGTAAGAGTAAGATGGAATCCGATATCAATAGCCCATGGAGATAGGGCCTCTTATGTCGCCCCTCATCCGGTCGCCATCCCCAGTTGCATGCCCGTTTCATCAATCGAAGGTGAAGGGGGATGCGCTTCTCGTAAGGAAGCTTGCCCAGAACGTACCTCTCCTTCGACAATAAAACCGCAGATAGCCGGGCCGTGGTTTTGAATCCAAAAGCCTGGATGAGACGGGTAAAAAGTCCCGTGAGATATTTCCCCATGTCCCAGAAGATAAAGGGGCGGTGCGGAAAGATCTCAGCCACCGCGTCGATCCCCCTGAACTCACCGGCCTCCAGTGGCGGATAGTGCCCGTCGCTGCGCGAAACCAGTCGAATCTCCGGCGCCCAGGAGATCCTATGGAATCGGACCTTCGGCAACCGACGCTGGTGCGGCTTGATCTCATCGAAATAATCGTCCGGGGTGACAAAATGGAGGCGAAAATTTTTCAGCTCTTTGACCCTTGCCCATGCCTCGCTCAAGATCTCCAGGGCAACATCACCGAAATCCATCAACTCCAGATCCTGAATATAAAGAATTAGACCACGAGAAGGAGCTGCCCGAAGTGCTCCAACCAGAACGCCCTTGTAATCTTTTACAGCCTGAGCTTTCCCAATGGGTGTACTTAAAAATCTTTGCTCCCTGTATTCATTATCGAACACAAAGTACTGTCCCATGAGATAACCTTGATACATAACTTCGTTAGGATACCATCGCGTGATGGGCCTCCAGATCTCCTGGGAAACACGAAAATGTCGAGGCAGGGCAATCATGTTTCGACCCACCTTGAATGGATTGAAAACATAGTTATAACGGCTGCTTGAGGTAGCATATTGAGCCTTGCGCGGATTCAGATGCGGAAAGACAATGTACTCGATCCCTTCTTTCTCCAGTGCAGGTATAAGGGTTGAATCTACAGAGGCCTCGGTGAAAAAGAAGCCTTTCCGCTCGGGCTCTGGGATATTCATATACTCGTGCAAGAATTGGCGGTTCCAGTTCAACTCCTCAACGATTTCTTCCGGTGAGAGAAATGCTGCGTGGGTGTGGTGGGCACAGGTGTAAAGCGGATGGATGAGCCTGTTTCGATAGCTTCTAACCATCTCTTCGAATGTCCGCGGAAGCACATCTCTTATCTGGTGTAATAGCTCGTTGGTGATATCCAGGGTGACCGGGACATCCAGTTCCATGGCCATAGCAATGAGATCTCGATAGATGTTCCTGCCTTCTTTGGCTCGTTTCCGCATATAGTTCTCAGGGCTGATGGCATAGTTGACTCTTTGATCGGTTACTAATTTTTGAAGCTCGGCAGGAAGATCCCAGAGAGGCTCATGGGCGTGAAATGCCAATATGATAAAAATGTCTTTTTTTCTCATGTGAATTTTTCCTGTTTCAGAATGGATCTTTTATTAAAAAAGTTTGAATATTGATTTTGCGACCTTACTGTCAGAAATGTTTCCAATTATTGGTCAAATATTATGAGAGCTTAAATGACAATGAATAGCGATTATCGACACTAAATCAGGCATATAGCCATATCCTGATCAATATTCCTTTGTGCATAATCCCTTGTTACGACTGGGTCAAGGATGATTTCAGTTCCAGCGGCAGGAAAATACCTTCGATCGTAACTGAAATTGTACTGTTAATGAGCACAATGTCAAGTCCTCTCCGGTGTTATTGTTTAAAATCGCCGTTGAACTGTTAATCTGTTATTTATTTTATATTTAACACTGGATTATTTGTAACATAAAGTCAGCACAAGCCTAAAAACCCATTTATAGATAAGCCTTCTTCTAAGGATCATGAGGGGAACGACTTTTATTTTCAGCTCTACCTTAATAACACACCTTTTTTACAAAATTCCAGATAAATGCAAAATGATTTTATACAAAAAAAGCTCCTTTTGATCATCTTTTACACCTATCAGAGCCTTATATCATGTTCTCCTGGGCTTCAGGCGCACACCAAACCCTAGCAAGCTCGGGTATGGCGTGGTCCCGATGATCGCGTCAAGTCAACTAATTTGGCCCTAAATGGAGCCAGAAAATAGTCATCATTCCATTTTCGCATATAATATCTTATTCTCGTTGACTGGGATGAAAAATCAACGCTATATTAGAGATGATATAAATGAATGATTGAATTTTTTTGTAATATTTTTCGTCTAATAATTAAAAGCCGGATGACATAGTGCCCCAGCTGGATTCAAATATTTTACTCGGGTTCCGGAGAGGTGACCATGCGGTATTCCGGGCCATTGTGGAGCACCATGAAGAAAAGCTTTACGGGTTGGCCTTTTCCATACTAAATAACAGGGAAGACGCTGAGGATGTTGTCCAGGAAGCGTTTCTTCGGGCATTCAATGCCAGAAAGAGCTTTCGCGGCCACGCAAGTATCGGGACGTGGCTTTACCGGATTGTATTCAATCTTTGCGTTGATCTCAAGCGGCACCAGGCCAAGGCGAATATTGAGCCATACAATGAGTCCCAGAAACCTGGGACCGATCAGCCGACCGGAGACATTAAAGATCCCCTACATGAGCTGGAAAGTGCAGAGACTGCCCAATTGATCCGACGTGCTCTCGATGATCTCACCATCGAGCAGAGGACAGCGGTGATGCTCAGGGAGATCGAAGGCCTGTCTTACAAGGAGATCGCCAGAGTCATGGATTGTTCGAGGGGAACGGTCATGTCCCGGCTTCACTATGGGAGGAAAAGGCTGCAGGAGATACTTCGATCCTTAAGGAAGGAATAAAAACCATAATAGAGGGCACCATACGTGTAAGCCATGATAAAGCGAGTGAACATTGAATGCGATCTCATCTCTCGATGGTTGGAGGCATACTTCGACGGTGAGTTAGGCCATCGCAAGGCTAATCTTGTAAGAGCCCATGTGCATCGCTGCCCGTCATGCCGCCATCGGCTTAAAGAGATGGAAGCTCTGCGCGCGGCTCTTACGCGGGCTGCTGCCCTGACACCTCGGTCAATGGGTTTTGAGGAACTGTGGGAGCGGCTATCTCCCAGACTTCCTCAGCCGGACTATGTTTCAACGGGCACTCGATGGTTTGAGCGGCTGAAGAAGATGCTGATTCCTCAGCGGCTGGCCTGGGTGCCTGTGGCGATTGCACTGGTATTGGTGACTGCTATCGGCATAATCTGGCAGAATCGGGATGAGGTGCCAGGAAGATCCAACGTCGTGATCATCGACTATATCGAAAGCCAGCATTCATCTGTCATGGTTTTTCAGCCCCAAGATCCCGGCGATATCACTGTTATCTGGCTCTTCGAGGAGAAGGGCGGAGAATTCTCGGCATGAATAGAAAGATCTGCGTTCTCATCACAATCGTGTTCGTCTTTCAGTTAATGATGATGATCCTTGTCCATCACGGACAAGCCCAATCCCGTGGAGCGATTAACATATGGGTACGCGCCATAGCTGCATCCAACTCTGGCAAACGTATAGATCCACGGCTGCAGGACATCCGCAGCAAATTGAACAATCTTTTTCGATACACATCCTACGTGGTTATCTCCGAGGTTAAACGAACAGTTTCCTTTAACCAAGCAGTCCATATAAGCCTCCGCACCGGCGGTAAGCTGACTATTATACCCCACGCTTTTGAAAAAGGGATGATCCAAATGAACCTCAAGATCATTGAAGGAAACCGCGTTACTTTTCAAACAAACTTGCGTTTGGCCAACAATGGAAAGTTGCTAATCGGGGGGCCACGCCAAGGGAAGGAAGTTATTATTTTTGCCATATCAGCCAATGTCCGGTAAAATGTTAAACTGTGCATTGAGCTTATCGGATTTCTTCTCCCTTGAGGTTCCCGGCGGGCAAAAAAAGCATCGGAGTATTCCGAATAAGGCCGACCAGAAGGGTAGATTTAGATGATGCTTTTTGTATTTTCGCCCAATGGATAAAATAAATTTGTTTGAGTGCATTTTTCAGTTGAATATTTTCAATCTCACGTCCGTCTAATCAACAGAAGAACATGGAATATGGTTTGGTGACAAGAACGAAGAAAGTTGAAGACGAGCACAAAAGGGTATAAAAGTGACATATATAAGGGGAGAGAGCCAATGAAAATAAGAATCATTATCGGTATAATGGTCGTTTCCTTGATCCTGTTTACCACAGCCACGCAAGGTCTGGCCGGTGCGAAACAGCGCCATCGCTGGGAAGGGGTGGGCATCGCCTTGGGGAGCATTGCCGCCCTTGGTATTGTGTCGAACCTGATAGCTCCACCGCGCCCACCCGTCATTATTCATCCTCCTAGATGGCACTATCCCCCGCCTCCTCCTCCGATGCGATGGATGCCTGGACACTGGCAAATCCATCGCGTGCGGGAGCCGGAGACGTGGCGACGGGTCTGGGTGCCTTCGCATTACGATAATGTAGGTAACTGGATAGAGGGTCACTGGAAGCACATAAGATCGGGAGGACGCTTGGTGGAGAGAAGAGTGTGGGTTCCGGGGCATTACCAATAATTTTGCCTGATTCTCATTCTCATGATCTCAGGGGGACGGGTGGAAGCACCTGTCCTCTTTTTTTTTCGGGCTGAGAGTCTTGCAATTTTCCCTGGATCTGAAGTTCAATTAAATATAAGAAAACAACATCTTATGGTACATTAACCTTATAGTCCCGAATATGACCATGTTCTTGGAATGTTCATTATTTTCATTCACGGTAGAGAGGCAGGAGAGATGTCCCATCGGGAGATGGATGAAGGTAAGGATTACATAGGATATTCAGAGGCCCTCCATCGAGTACTTTCATACACATTCCCTCTGGGTGCCGAAGAGGTTGGACTCGAAGTGTGCCTTGGCCGCATACTGGCCGGCGATGTGAGTGCGAGCGTTGACTGCCCCAGTGCGGACGTCTCCCTGAAAGACGGCTACGCTCTCCGCTCCCTTGATGTGGCGCAGGCAACCATGGATCGCCCGGTCAGCTTACGTCTGACTGCCTCTGCGTTTGCGGGTTCCTCTCGTGCTATTACGGTGGAGCCGGGGACTGCCTCCAGGGTATTTTCAGGAGCGCCCATTCCCTCGGAAGCCGATGCCGTGGTGGCCGAGGAGTTCTGCCAGGAAGAGAGTGGCAAAGTAATTGTACAGATCAATGCGGAGCCGGGGCGCAATATTATGTCAAGGGGTGAGGACATAAGGGCTGGTGCCCTTCTTTTCAGAAAGGGACAGCTTTTGCTACCAGGGCATATCGGTCTGCTGGCTGCTGCTGGATTGGACAGAGTATCGGTATTTGTCAGACCCAGGGTCGCTATCATCTCCATAGGCGATGAAGTTGTTGCTCCGGGAGGAAAGCTCGCACCAGGGCAGCTATATGCCAGCAACATGGTCAACCTTAAGGCGTGGCTGGGATTCTTTGGTATTTCCTCTCTTGTCCAGGTTGTAGGAGATGATTCCGGGGCTATCCGTAGAGCGCTGCTGAATTTTCATACTTCCTCGGACGCCATCCTGACCAGCGGAGGAGCGTGGGGTAGCGAACGAGACTTAATCGTCAGGCTACTGGACGGCTTGGGGTGGAACATGGTTTTTCACCGCGTTCGGATCGGTCCGGGAAAGGGAGTTGCCTTCGGCCTTTGGGATGGTAAGCCCGTTTTCTGTCTGCCCGGCGGCCCCACATCCAACGAGATGGCATTCCTCCAATTGGCCTTGCCGGGCATCTTACGCACAGCCGGCTATTCAGGCTCTCCATTTGCCACCATTCCTGCACGCCTGACCCTCGATCTGGAAGGCCGCGATGCGGACTGGACGCAATTTGTTCACGGCAGGCTTAGCATAGATCTCGAGGATGGCCTCCAGGTAACCCCTCATCGGCCCAAAAGCCGGTTGGAGTCCATGGCTGCCGCAACCTGCGTGATTATCATACCGGAGGGAGAGACGCGCCTTAAAGCAGGTCAAATTATTCCAGTTCAGCTCATCGCCCCCCTTTCGCAAGTCCTGGAAGATTCCTTCTGTGCTTTCAGAGTATAGTATAACATAATAGGATTATCCTATTAGGTCAGCAAATAAAACTTTAATTATTTGATTTTTATTAAATTCTTATTGCTTACCCATTGGACCGAAAGCTGTGATTTATAAGAAGTTGCAGTCATACAAGTAATTATTCCGTATGCCTTCTCCCCCCTCACCCCCG
>CAZTAS010000063.1:0-28067 GCA_964611635.1 uncultured Thermodesulfobacteriota bacterium | reverse complement strand
CCTAGAAAAATCAAGGTCGTAGAGGAAGAGGATTTTCAACTGCAAAATTTGGGATTATTGAGGATCACCAAGTAAAGAGGTCTTTTTCGGATAATTTCTGATCCGCCTGGGGGATTGAGGGTGGGAGAGAGGCATGGAATGGCAACGAAAACCATTTTTACTGGTCACCGAGAGTTTGTGGTAAAAGCCTTGCGATGAATAAGCCATGCTATTAACTTATGCCTAAATTAATCAAAGGCTCAGAAATTTGACAGATGAAGTTCTTCAGATCCAGGCTCTGGTGTGGAAGCATATTTCCCCTATTATTTATGTTTTCTCCTGGACTGTGGCATTTACTAAAGTGCCGAAACTGTGTGATCGATAAGTATCCAAATCGTGAGGCCTCACCTTCATATACTTCCATGATTGACCGGACAGCTTTCCCACGTTTTCACACCACCGCAAAGCTTCTTTATCTTTTATTGGCACCTCCACACCTTCCATCCCTTTGGTCTCCACAATATACATCGCCCCATCCACCTTCACAACAAAGTCGGGCAAGTAATATCGTAAGTACCCTTCTTGATTATAATAAGGGATATGGAGCTGATGCCTGGAAACCACCTTGGTAAAGGCATGGACCTCATCTTTTTCATCAAGACAGCCCATAAATTCTTTTTCAAAGGCGCTGCGTTTTGGATAAGGCAAGACTTCAAAGACTGATTTTCTTACTTTTGTTACAGGCTCAGAAGTATGAAAGGGTAACGTTTCACTTACCTTGAAATGTCTTGGAATACTAACCTTTTCTTCCTTCCTGGAAATTGAATTGATCGTGCTTGCGAAAATCTCCACCAATTTTTCCCGAATGGGAATATAGTTAAGTTTCCTTGTAACTTCCAGGTCTTCACCGTATAAGCTCTGGTCAAAAAAGTAATTCTCGATATATGTTTTTACCTTTGGTACAAGCTCTACAAAGATACTTGAAGAACCGGTCTTGGAAGTGATTGCCTTGCAGATGTATGAGAGATAAAGAGAGAAGTTCTCTGTATAATCAAATGCCAAAACCTTCTCCCTGACGATCTTATGCTCCAGCAAATCCCTCTCTCTATACTTTACCTCTGGCAGTTTAATCTCTGAAAGTCTATATAACCTGGAGGGCAGCCGAGCTATATCCAGCCTTGCAAGATCCGGCAATGCTCTCGTAATCCCCCCTTCCAAAACAGGAATCTCAATATCAAACCGGAGCTTATCAGAGTTTACCATGACAAGGTTGCTTGGTTCATAAGCATGCCTGGCAGCGGCAAAATCGGCAATCAGTTCACCTTTGTCAATCTCCGCCTGCCAGAGTTGGCGGAATCGGGGATGGTCAATGACGATGAGCCTCTCCTCCCAGGTCTCATCTTGAGGAGCCATCCTACGCAAGCCTCTTCCCAAGGTTTGTTCAGGCAAAACCGGGGAATCAAAGGCCCTTAAAGGAACAATAATGCAAACGTTTCTGACATCCCAGCCTTCTTTAAGCATCATTACACTTACAATGATTTCGTAAGGATTTTCAGGACTATCAATCTCCCTTGCTGCCTGCCTTGCTTTCTCAAGGTCCCTTTTTGTTATGACCCCTTTTGTATCTGTGTGAATTACCAGCACGTTTCCAGCATAGCCCTGATTTTCTACATATTCCTTTACCTTATCAGCATTCCTGGTTACATCAGTCATTATAAAAAGGACGGGCTTCTTACCGGCAGGCTCAAAATCTTTTTTGATCTCCTTTAATCTCTCCAAGCCAACATCAATTTGTATACGATTCTTTTTGACAAAGTCTTTTCCCAATGGCGCTGGGACATTCTCAATTTCCCCGATAATAGGGCGCTTAACAATTTTTCCTCTTATGGCCTCTGCAAGGGGATAGTCGTAAACGATGTGGGGGAAAAGATTTCCCTGGAGGTCCTTAGGGGTGGCTGTAAAGTCCAGTTGCATAACCAGACCACGGCTACTCCACTCTTTGAGAGTTTTATCCAGATACGAAATTACCTTATTCCACTCAAGATCATCGGAATGCACATGGTGGGCCTCATCATTTATGATCAAGAGATCGTCATACGTGGAAAGCTCTGTTCGAAGGGAATCATGGATAGCCTCTTCTTCACGCTTCGGCCTGGAGCCAAGAACCTCATCCAGAGGATTAACGGGGCCTTCCGCTTCTCTCTCGTAAAGCTGCTGGATATTGCTCAAGTGGAGTATGCCCTTTGCTGTTCCGGGAATAACCTCGCTCTGGAATATACATTGTAAATCAAATTCCGCCTCCCATTCAGAGGGAATAAATGGGAACTCCCTGAAAAGTCGATTATCGGCAAAAGCTTCTTTGAGCCGATCAAGGACTATTAAGTTGGGTGCGAGAAGAACAAAGTGGCTGGAGTATCGGACACCGTTATTTGCTCCGAATATCTTATTGAAATACTGCCAGACCATGACTAGGGCCATCACCCAGGTCTTTCCTGAGCCGGTAGCCATCTTGAAACAATATTTGGGCCAGAGGTCTTTTGTAGGATCAACGGACATGCTAACCCCAAAGCCCCTTGCCATGTCATAAAGGCTCTGGTATTTGCATATTTCGTAGATGTAAATCAGAGCCTCAACACCTTCCCGCTGACATCGCCAGAAATCAAACCGTGAGGCATCTTGCAGGATATGCTCTTCCTTGAACCAGAACTCCAGAAGCCTTTTGGTAACAGGGCTTGCCCCGTTGTAATTCCCCTCTCTCCAATACTGAACGGCTTGTTTGATCTTCTGATCAATTTCAATGACTGCCATAATGCAAACCTATTGAACTGATCCTTTGATCTTTGCGATTATGCTCTCTGCAACGCTCAAGGACTCTCTTATTTCGTCCTCAGTCAATACCGATGCAACCATGAACGGATACCTATCTTCCAAATAGTACTGGGTCATCTTCTGGCAAGCTGCTATGAATTCCTCAAATGAAGGATCATACCTGATGGCATCATTCATGAGGGTTTCAAGATTGTGAATCCGTTTAAGTTCCCATCCTTTAAAAAGAAGATAGCCTTTTAGATACTTCTCAACCGCCTGTTGGATATTGAAGCCCGCGCCTTCCAGGTCCCCTCCATGGAGAAGATATCGAGCCCTTTTCGGTTCCCTGTCACCTATTCTGAACCAATCCTTTGAATAATGGGACTCCTCACGCCGCATAGAGTACCTCCCCCTTCTGGAGAATTTCCTTTAAAAATTGATCTCCTATCTCAATCCTTTCTTTGACCTCTTTTGGTGTCAGAACAATAGGTTCAAATGGAATAAGCCGCTTTGGGTCAGAAACTATCCTTGACACAGCAACCCTTCTATCTATAGGTCGGTCGTGAGTATCCTTGATGATCAAAAGGTCAATGTCGCTATCCCTGTCGGGCTTACCATAGGCGTAAGAGCCGAAGAGGATAATACTATCCGGCTGGTATTCTTTTTTAATTTTCTCTACGATCTTAAGGATTGTATCTTTGACTTCTTTGTCGGAAATCATCCCTTTATCTCCCAAAGTTTATATATATCATTCACAAAAGGTTAATGCTCACAGCCAAAAACTAAATCTTTTCTCACAGATAGACCTCATGCACTCGGATTATACTCCCTCAGGAAGTCCTCCAATTTCCTGAACTTGAGGGGCTTCTTTCTCATCTCCTCCAGCATCTTCAAGTCCTCCATATCTTCAAGCTGCTCTAACATCTCCTTGTATTCGTCAATATCCAGAATGACCGCCGCGGGCTTGCCCTCACGGACAATAATTTCAGGAGGCTTTCTCTTTGCCTTCTTCTTCATGTCTTTACCTCAAAAAGCTTGTTGGTATCATTTCCAAAAATATCCACGACTTTAACCAGCACCTGATATTTCCCTGCCCTCTCATATGCATGAACGCATTGTGTTTCTAAAGCTGGATGCTTCCGGGTCCTGAAGGACTGCCACATGTTGTGAAAGGTGTCCTCTTTGTAGTCAAAATCCACTGCCCAGTAATCGATGTAGTCAGCGAACTTCTTGACCTTTTCCCTCACATTTTCAGGCAGATATTCAGGGTTTGAAATCACAAAGTCCTTAAGTTTTATAATCAGGTTTTTTTCATTCAATCTGTGTTCCAATTCAAGGTAATTCAGATCAAAAAATTTCACCTCTTCCCTTGCCGCATCCCTTACTTCCAGGGCTTCTCTGGGGATCTGCACCAATCGAATTTTGACTGAATGTTCATCGCCGATTCTATCAACGAGGTCATGCAGCCCCATCTCAAAGTCCCAACCGAGAATGTCCACTGACTTGACACCCGCTGAGGCGCACTCCCTTACCGCATCCCTTATCTCCGAGTCGGTGACAATGGAATCCACATCCCCTATATGCACCATTCGCCCGGCCTTCCTGCCGTGAAGGGTGATGTAACCAGAAATATGATCGGCCCGATAGAGCTTGAGGATAAAGTCTATGTAGCGGACAACACCGTTTTCTTTCAGTTTCGCTTTCTGATACCTGCCAAGGTTCAGCACCTCAAAGGGCTTGCAGCCGGGGATGTCCAGAAGCCGCTTTCGGGTGGTGTGAAGGGCAAACTTGGATAGGTCGGCCCCGATCCAGCGCCGGCCCAGTTTCTCGGCCACTGCCAGTGTTGTCCCAGAGCCGCAGAATAAGTCGGCCACAAGGTCGCCTTTGTTGGAGGAAGCTTTTATGATGCGTGTAAGAAGTTTCTCACTTTTCTCGGTATCAAAACCATGCTCAAAAGAATATGCACTAATATCCTCCCATAACGTATTTATAATTGGGTTCTTCGAAATAACCTTATACTCAGGTCTTCCTGTTCTTGGGTTCTTTCTCAATACACCCTGTCTAATAGCTTCCTCCGCTTTTTCTTGCTCCCACATCCAATGACGTCCAACAGGGGGTTTAACGCCGAATAGTTCATAATCCATGCCAGTCCTAATATCAGGAGCATCAAATGCATGCCATCTCTCTCCCTGAATTATTTCCGAACGCGGTTGAGTTATGCGGTGCAATTCTGACTTGGCATAAAAAAGCAATATGTCAAGAGCCACATTGAGTCTTCTTGCTGCTTCATACTCTTGGACATTTTTACGTATTCTTTTGCAATATATCTCATTCCTAAAATTATCCTTCCCAAATATATCATCCATAATGATCTTTACATAATGCCCCACATGCCAGTCTAAGTGTACATAAATAGAGCCGTTATCCGCCAATAATTCCCGCATCAGCACCAGCCTGTCGTACATCATCTGGAGGTAAGAATCCAGGCCCCTGCCCCAGGTGTCCCGATAAGCTTTCTCCTCGATGACCGATGCCTCTTTTGTCCATTCCAGATCGCCAAGCCTGATATTGATGGAAAAGTCCGCTCCTGTGGCAAAGGGGGGATCGATGTAGATGAGATTTATTTTGCCTGCAAACTCAGGCAGAAGGCTTGCCATAATGTATTTATTATCGCCCCAGATGAGCTTATTTCTCCAGCCCGGTGCGGGTTCTCCCTTTTGCCGAAAAAGGGTCAGTTCGTCCCTATCCGCCCTGGACTCGTTGATGGTCTCGACAGTCTGAAAGGGAAGAATCACCCGATCAACATGCGTCCGCCTCCCGGGCCAATAAAGGCCGGTTTTATTGACTTCATTGGTTTTTGAGCTGTTAGCCATCATCATCTTGCCTCATTAAACACTCTTCAATGAATAAATAGCTGTTTGTACTATTTCCTTCGAGTCCATTTTGAGCATTGCAAGGTCAATTGCTGCCATTGTCAATTCCCTGCCTTTTTCTGAATCTTCCTTATCAGTTTCCAGGTCAGATCCAGGTCGGTCTTGATTTCCTCATAATTGTATTCCACGGGAGGGCCAGGAGGGTAACGAGCCTCAATTTAGTATATTGATGCTTTTTCACAAAGATCTAAGAAATCAATCAAACTGTCATCAAAGGCAGCAACGTGATTGAAGAGAGTATCAAGTTCATGAATCTTCGGAGGTTTCTTTCCGTGGAGGACAAGATAACCTTTCAGATATTTCTCAAGGGCCTGATGAATATGATAGGCGATAGAATCCGTATGGCCTCGTTCGTCATAGAGCAACTGAGCTGTCTCAATATCATGGCGCCCTCTTTCAAACCATTCTTTCGCCTGTTTCTTGAAGGCTTCATACATAAAGTACTTCCCCTGTCTCAAGTATCTCCTTGAGGAAGAAATCCTTTATGGCCATTCTTTCCTCAATCTCTTTTTCCGTATAGACAAGAGGTGAAACAGGAAGAGTTCGGGCGGTGTCCCGCAGAACTCTTTTAACTTCAACCCACCTGTCAATAGGCCTCTTATCTGTGTCCTTGATAATTAAAAGATCAATATCGCTGTCCTCGGTTGGCTCTCCATATGCATAAGAGCCGAAGAGAATAATCTTCTTCGGTTGATATTCCTTTATTATCTTTTCCACCATTTTAAGTATGATTTCTCTGGCATTTATGCTACCCCTCATGTTTTCACCTGTAGAAGTTTGTTTGTATCAGTCCCAATGATATCTGGATCATTTTGAACATCGCTGTGCTATTATAAGTGATCCACCATTAAATATCAAACACTTAATAATGAATAAACTATGGGTCAAAGCTCTGGATCGTGGAGACTGCAAAGTTACAGTGCATCCAGGTCGGCTGAATATGGCTTGATATCGATCAGGGGCGTCCCGTCCAGACAGTCCACTCCACGGACCCGCAGCCGGTTTCCTTCAATCCCGAGGAGTTCTACCACATGAAGGGCAATGGGGTTTGGGCGGTTCGGGCTGCGGGTGGAAAAGGTGCCGCGGATCTCCGGGTCGTGTGGCGTCCGGGTCTGCAGTTTATTGCGATCCGCAAGGTGAAAAAATGACAGCAACACAATATGCGAATATTTATCCAAGCCCTTCAGGGCCTGCTCCATATCCTCGTCCAGCACCACCTCTCCATCCACACCGGCCGGACGCCCCTGATGCGGACACTCATCCAGGCTCTTGAATGGTGTCCTGATGAGGCCGATGGAGTGTATGTTGAAAGTTTCACGTTTCTTTTTCATTGGCACGACCTTTCATTATAATCTTGAAACATGCCAGGCAAATACGGCCGTGTGGAGATTCTTCCAGCCGGTTGGCCATGGTGAGCTCCCCACAGGGGGCGGGCAGCGCGGTACCCGATGGCCGGGCCCGGGCATAACAATAAAAATTTCACTAAAAACGGTTCGTGCGGACGCCTCTTCATCTTTCTCAGGTGCCGGTTGTTAAACAGAGGCACTGCACGAGAATTGCAGCACAATGAATAATTTTATTAATAACATAAAAACCAGTATAATATAAAATGTAAAAGCCAGGACTTGAGCCAACAGACAGTGTCAGATTCTGGTGATGATTTGTTCATTAATTGCTGAAACCCTCACAGAGCATTGCTTCCTGAAAGGTAACGTAAAATATTGTCACTACCAAGAAGTTTAAAAGTGGTGTATATTACAAGCCGTAATCGATGAGTGACAATCCTTTGCTTGACGGGTGGATAATTTTGTTCAATAGTGGCGTCATCATAAACTATAATGTTAGACCAAATGAAACACGAGACTCTAAAAGGGTCCAATGAAAAAAGACAAATTCAAACATAGTTTCCATTCCTTGTTGGCGATCGTCCCATTTTTCTTGATTATATCCTGCGCAAGTACACCAGACGTAGTCGGAAAGTGGCGAGAAATTGGAAAGACGGCAACTTTAGAATTCTTGAATGATGGCACATTCAAGGCTGTTGATAATCAGGGAATGGCTGTAAGTGGAAAATTTACTCTCCATGAGAATGGAAGTGTCACGTTTGAAATTGCGCACCAAGGATTTTCTCCTGAAGTTATTAAAGCCTATCTTTCTGCGCGAGGGGATGAGCTGACAATTAATCCTGAGAATGGAAATGAAGTTGAGAGATATAGAAGGGAGAAGTAGTAGGAATTTCAGGAACACAATACCAATTTCTTAGCAGTCAGTGGTCAAGGTGATAGCCATTTCTGGGGACACCATTCTTATTTCTTTAATTTGATTAGTAGATGCGGTAGAGTTCGGGCATGGCGAGGATGGCAAGGGCGGTGGTGCCAGGCATTCCGCATCACATCACCCAGCGGGGGAATCGTCGCCAGGCAACCTTCTTCTGTGAGGAGGACTATGTGGCTTATCCGGAGATCATGGCCGAGTGGTGCGAAGGCTGAAAGCGGGGCGACAGCCGAAGCAAAAGAAAGAATAGGTATGCTGTTTCCAGATTTCCCAAGTGAGGGTTTCCTCGATCATATGGAAAAAGCCACGAGCCGCCTTTTGCGCAGCCTGAGAACGTGAAGAAAAGCAAAGGGAGGAGAAGAATAGGTATGGTTTCCCCAAAATTCCTGTAGGAGGTATTAATGAAGCTTACTGCAATTATTGAACGTGAAGACGATGGGTATGTGTCACTGTGTCCAGAACTGGATATTGCAAGCCAGGGGGATAGTATCGAGCAGGCGCGCGACAATCTTCGTGAGGCATTGGAGCTGTTTTTCGAGTGCGCCTCTCCCGAGGAAATAAAGGAACGTCTCCATGACGAGATCTTCATCACACAAGTTGAGGTAGCAGTTGGGTAAGCTTCGCGTTCTTTCCGGCAAAAAGGTCTGTGCGATTTTAACGAGACACGGCTTCGTGGAAGTACGCAGGCGAGGTACTCACCTAGTGATGCAGAAAAAAATTCCTCAAGGCACAGTTACTATTCCTGTCCCCGACCATAGCGAGATCCGCATTGGCACTTTGCAATCCATCATCCGGCAATCAGACCTACCTCGAAGTGAGTTTGAATCTTGAACGTGATGCACCTAAAAAGTCGCTCCAGAGAACGGAGGGTAGGCTGTGCCCACCATCAATGATCCGTTATTAACAGAACGTGCGATGGGCACAGCCCACTCCTGCGAAGGTTGAAAGCGGGGCGAAAGGTGAGGTAAAAGAAGAATAGGTATTTTGTCCCTGGAAATTTGTCCGGAATTTTGCCAGACGGTGAGCGGCACGTTAGCGCCCTTGTTTCCACTATTCCTCATCGAACGAGCCGAAACTCATAAGGTGTGTTAATCTTATTTTGAGGTGATGTGAAATGAAGAAGCAATTCAACGTAATAATCGAGCGGGACAAGGAGGGCTATTACGTCGCTTCGGTTCCAGGGTTGCATGGGTGTCACACCCAAGCCAGATCCCTTGATGAGCTCCTCGAACGTGTGAGAGAGGCTATTGAGTTGTGCCTTGAGGTTGAAGGGAAAAATGTGGAGCCCTTAGAGTTTATTGGGATCCAACGAGTGAGCGTCCCAGCATGACAAGGCTACCTGTTCTAACGGGCAAAGAGTTGATTGCCGCCCTTGGTAAAGGCGGGTTTGAAGTTATCCGGGTCAAGGGTAGTCATCATTATTTGCAGCATCCCGATGGTCGAGCTACAGTAGTTCCAATGCACGCGGGTGAAACTATTGGCCCAGGGCTCTTGCTCAAGATCCTCAGGGACTGTGAGCTTTCTCGTGAAGACTTGCAGCATCTTATCTGAATATTGACTTTGTCAGAGATTTTCAGGCGATAACCTGCAGCTCCACCTCACTCGCGCCACTGCGGTGCGCTCGCAGGTGAGCTTGTTTCGTTATAATCACTTTCAATCAATAATCCTTACCTGATTCGGCTTGAGTAAACTGCAGCTTTGTAAGTGAAACAATTGGCCGAGACTTGATTTGACAGCTTATGCCAGATCAAATATTGGTTTTCACATATAAAAAATGTTTTCTGTTCTCCACCCATTTATCCGGTGCTGCTCCAGATAGCCAATCTGTTATTTTGTCTTAATCTAACGAGGAACTATTCCGGCAAAGGTTTGACTCCCGCAATTTATGTGCTATATTCGAGATGCTGTTCATCTTGGGGCATCGATACACAATTAATGATGTTAATAAAATCGGATATCCCTGGCACGAAGGCATGATAGCCCCTTTGAAATAACCTCATCTGGGGAACATTCCACTTGAATTGTTAAAGGAGGTAAAACCATGAGAAAAGCCCCCCTGGATGGAATTCGCGTGTTGGACCTGACGCAGGTCATGGCCGGGCCATACTCAACCATGGTCCTGGGAGACCTCGGTGCCGAGGTGATCAAAATCGAGTCGCCAGGTACCGGAGAGATCACGCGCACGTTTCCACCGCATTTTCTTCAGGGAACCAGCGCTTACTTCCTCAGCCTGAACCGGAGCAAGAAAAGCGTTGTCCTCAATCTCCAAACGGATGAAGGAAAAGAGATATTCTACCGTCTGGTCAGGAAATCCGATGCTGTCGTTTACAATTTCCGCCCGGGGATTGCTGAAAGGCTCAAAATCGATTACGGCATCCTGAAGACCATAAATCCCGACATCATTTGCTGCTCAATTACCGCCTTCGGCCCCGATGGCCCTTATGGGGCGCAGCCTGCCTACGACCTGATCATCCAGGCCCTCAGCGGTGCCATGAGCATGACCGGAGAGCCGGGTCGGAGCCCCTTGCGCCTGGGTATACCAATGGGCGACCTGGCGGCATCTCTCTATGCAGTCATCGGGGTGGTCAGCGCCCTCTATGCCCGCAAGGTGGGCGACGGCGGCGGCCAATTGGTCGATCTTGCCCTGCTGGATGCGCTTTTCTCCCTGATCACCTATCCGGCAACATATTATTTTATCGCAGGTGAAATACCTCAGCCCCTGGGGTCGGGACACCAATCCGTCGTACCATTCCAGGCCTTCCCAACAAAAGATAGGTACATCGCCATCTGCGCGGCCAACGAAAAGTTCTGGGCGGCCCTCTGCGGAGCCTTGGGGCGGGAGGATCTGGTGAATGATCCACGATTTGCCAATGCGGCCGAGCGACTCCGCAATAAAGATGAACTTCATGAGATCATGGAGGAGATCTTAAAGCAGAAGAGCTGTGAGGAGTGGTATCGGAGAATGGTAGACGCCGGGGTTCCCTGCGCTCCGGTTAATACAGTGGACAGAACCATCGATGATCCGGCCATAAGGCATAGGGATATGATCGTGGAGGTGCAGCACGGGGAAGAGAAATTCAAGATGATCGGCAACCCCCTGAAGTTCTCCGGGCACCCGCCGAGAGAGTATCAGGGACCCCCTCGACTGGGCGAGCACACGGAGGAAATTCTCGTTGACCTGCTGGGCTATTCCAGGGAAGATGTGCAGCAGTTCAAAGAAGCAAAAGTTATACAATAGCCACTCGTCAATCTAAGCTAGCCCACCATGATCGTTCATGTATTATAGAAACCACAGCTTTTTTGGTGGGCACAGCCCCCCCACGGGCTAAGACTTATATATCTCGGAAATGGCAGGGAGGATTTTGTTACCTCTTCTCATTTGATTGATCCCATCATATATTGCCGGAATCGCCTTTCATTGATGGCTAGACCTTTTGCCCTGCTATAAGCGGGAAGGACCAGGGTCTCGATCTTGTTGATCCGATTCTGTGTGTCGGGATGGGTGGAAAACCATACGGAGCGCTTCTTTCCCTTGTAGCTCTGGAGGGTCTGGATAAAGCGCATCAACCCGCCCGGGTCATACCCAGTCCTATAAGCATACTCGGTCCCCTTGCGATCAGCCTCGAACTCCATCTCCCTGTCCACCCCACGGTTAAATAGGACATCAGTGGTTAAGCTTGTGAGCTGGTTGATGATTTTGGGGTCCTTTTGCATGGCTGTTATGGTTATCTTGCCTATGCCCTGCAGCACCCTGTTTCGGCGGATGGTGGTCAGAGCGTGCTTTTCGGTCACATGAGCAATCTCGTGAGCCAGGACTCCAGCCAGTTCGGCCTCGTTTTTGATTAATTTAACCAGTCCCAGTGTCACGAAGATATATCCTCCAGGACAGGCGAAGGCGTTGGCCTCATCCGAGTTGAGCACTGCAAAATGATAAGGGATATTGGGCCGGTCGCAATATCGGGCAATGGAAAGGCCTACTTTGTTAACGTATTCGTTGGGCATTTGTTTCGGATACCATCCATTGTGTCTGGACATGACCTCGAGGGCCACGGACTGCCCGAGCGCACGTTCTTCCTCATAGCTGAAGGGTGCCATTTCCCTGACAGCCTCGATAACGGCCGCGCCCAGACCGAACATCTTTTCCAGATCCCACTTCTTTTCTTTCTTTTTCTGTTCCTCGGCCCCTGCGATATCGCCCATGATAAAAATAAGCAGTACCGTATAAGCCAAAGCTATCCATAATTTTCGCATCATCTCATCCTCCATATTCACCAAGGCCGCCCTCTTTCATGAAGTCGTCCAGTAGCTCTTCCTTGATGATGTAGGCATCGAGAACCTTGAACTGCTCGATGATCTTGGGGTCGATCTCACTGTTAACAGCGTTTTGCTCGGCCACTGGTTCCAGGCCCCGAATGGCGCTGCCCGTCTCCGATTCGGAGGCTGTCACAGTCCGTTTTGCTATTAAAAAGCCCAGTTCATCTTTGGACTCCTGATCCGGCGGATCGGGCGTTGTTCGGTATACATAAACCCACCCTTCCTTTCCGGCATTCGTTCTGACCCGTAAAAAACGCTTCGCTTCATCAACAACCTCCAGGGATTCGCCGGCCTCTAACGTTGCCACAATCCCTGCTGTGGTATTGGGCTCCGCCCGGATGTGGGTCCGGGACTTAGAGACGTAGACAGTTTTCCCCCATGCGGGCAGTGAGCATAAAATGAAAGCTGCCACAAGTAGTAAATATCGCTTCATCTCTATACCTCCATTATTGCGCTACCTGATGCTGGTCAGCGTAAATCTCCAAATAATGACAATCCCGCCCAATAGGCCGGATGATGGAACGATCTGCGAACGGCCAACTGTGCCCTCCGGAGGCTCTCGGCCTTGTTTTCATCATGGTACAGCCGGTAGAAATGCTTCATAACCAGCGCTGTTGATAGGTCATCCACGCGCCAAAGGCTGGAAATAATAGATCGAGCTCCCGAATAGAAGAAAGCCCGCGTTAATCCAATCAGCTCATCCCCTCCGGCCATCTCTCCCAGGCCGGTCTGACAAGCGCTCAAGGTGACAAGATCGGCATTTAGAGGCAACGTGAAGATTTCGTTAACCTCGAGGTTCCCATCCTCCTGCTGGTCGCCGGTAAGCTTCAAGGCTGAGAACAGCGGGTTGAGTTCGTTAAATTCTCCGTGAGAAGCGATGTGAATCACCCGGTACTGGTCGATGTTTCCCTTGAGCCGGCTTTCTCTTGCTTGGTCCCGAAGCAGCATTTCCAGACGAGGGAAGTTCCACCTCAACGATGCTGCCTCTATCTCGGCAAGCGGGAGATCATAGTTCATCCCTCCCAGATCGGGGTTGCCGAGGGCAAGCACCGTCTCGCTTTCCTGCATGGACCTGGAGGGCAATTTATACAGGAGTGGTGCTATAGATGCACTGGATAGGTAAACCAGTGCATACCGGTCAATCAAATAGCCTTCCGGCGCTTTAAGCGATGCAAAAGCCAGGTAATGGAGAACGTCATGCGGGACAATAGCCAGGATTTTTACGTCCCTGAGATATGCTGTGATGGGCGAGATGAGGGTCTGGTAAAGCCTCTCGTCAAGCTTGCCAAGTGGGCCAATCTTTTGGATCCTGTTTCGGTATTCGGCCACAAGGTGGCGAAGTTGATCGCGAGCCATGGGCACCCTCGCCCAAGTCATGCCGCTTTTCTTGATCACCCATGCCGCAATCTGGTCTTTCATCACCACATATTCCACCAGGGCCATTTCCTTCGGGAGCAGCGATGAAACGTCTTCCACACGTACCGACTCCACAGATACCATCTGGAAGAGTTGGGGATTTTGAGCTTTTATGTCAACTAGCAGATCCCGATGCTTTCTGCGAAGGGATTTCAACTTTTCCATCAGCCTTTTCTTTTCCCCTGCGTCATCGGCAGCCAGGATCGATTGAGTCAGTCTGATATCTCTGGCTACCTCCTCCAATTGCCGCACAAGGGCTTCCTCGGCCTGGCTTTTCAATCTGGGCTTGCGGCGGCCCAAGATATCGATGAAATTGCGCGCTCGTGCCCTCTCCGCATACTCGAAAGCCTCGGACGCCCGCCCCTCGTCCAGAAGGATTCGGATGAACTCCTGGTACAGCTCCTGTTTGTCCACCAGGAAACCGCTTTTAAGTTCCTCGATCCTGAGGGTGGCGCGCATCTGCTCCACCGCTTCCACAGCGCGGCGGTAATACTCGATTGAGGCGTCTTTCTCCCCCTTGCTCAACCGTTCCCGGCCCAGACCATGGAGTGCCCGCCACGTCACCTCTGGAATGTCCAGGCGTTCTGAGAGTTCCAGCGCTCTTTGGAAACTCTGGACAGCCTCATCGGGCCTGGACAGCTCTATCTGGATGAATCCGATTTCCAGTAGTGCCTTGGCGAGGTTCACGCGATCACCAATTTTTTGGCTGAACTCCACGGCCCTGGAGACGGGTGCCATGGCGCCAGAGGGGTCTCCCTTCAGGCGGAGGGTCATTCCGATGTTCCTCAGATCGTAAGCCTCGCCCCAGGCAGAAATGCGGGATCTATCGATTTTCAGAGCCTTCTGAAACATCTCTAGGGCCTGATCATAATTCTTTTCCCACCGTAGCACCAGTCCCAGGTTGTTGTAAGCTCCTGCTTCGTCGATGGGAGATCGTGCCTGCTTTGCCATCTCCAGCGCCTTGTGCAAGTTTTCTTTCGCCCGCTCAGGGTCGTTGAGCGTCCAGTGAACAAGGCCCAGAGTATTGTATCCCAGGTTCAACAGGGATGGGTCGTCCAATTCCTGTGCTCTCTTTATAACACTGCGGAGGAGCGAGAAGGATTCCTGATACTTTCCCCTGAACCAGTTCGTATTTGCCTGGTAAATGGAAGCGCGTAGCGCTGTGGGGTCATCCCGTGCCTGTGTGGCCGCCGCAAACCCCGCCTGATAGAGTTCCATAGCCCGGTCAAAATCGGCCAGTCTCTCGAATACAAGACCCTGGTCCAGAAGCGCCAGGGCCAGGCCCTTGAGATCCCCAGCCTCCCGAGAAAGGGTCTCTGCTTTTTCAAAATGATCCAGAGCTGCGGCGTACTGATCCAGGCGCTTGTAATAAATACGCCCTATGCGCCGATGCTCTTCGGCCATCCCTTTAGGCGTCCCGGCCTGGATCTGCATACTAAGAGCATACTTGAACATCTCAAGCGCCTGGTCATAAGCTCCCGAGCTTTCCTGTATCACACCCAACTGAGAGCTTGCCCGGATCAAGGATTTCACTTCCCTGCTTTTCTGGTACAGCTCCAGGGCCGCTTTTAAATCCTTGATAGCCTCGTCAAATTTCTCAAGCCTGGAGCGTATAATCCCGCGCAGGTAAAGCGCATCGGCCTGGTTCGCTGCATCTGCTCCTTCTTCCATCCTGTACTGAACCAGATCGCCAGCAAATCGCTCTGCCAGCTCCATCAACCCGGCTTCTTTAGCTGCAATGGCGGCTGCATACCAGACATTTTCCACGCCAGTGAGTTTTCCTGACGCCTGCATGAGAATGAGCAAACGCTCAAGAGATGAGACAGCCTGGGCCCAATTCTGCTCCTTAAAAGCCTTCAGGGCCTTCCGGCGAGCTTCGGCATAGTGTTCTTGTGCAAACAGACGCGCTTCTTTGCGGTTCATCCCCGCATAACCGTAAAGACGAAAGCCTCCGAATTTCCTTAGTTGATTGGCCGTCTTGTGAAATGCATCGGCGGGAGAGGAATCCACAAGATTTTTCAGGAAATAAGAGAGAAAAGCACTGTCCTTATCAGGATACCATCTCCCGGCTTTCAAAAGCACTGTCGGAAACCCCGATTCCGCAAATATGTTGGTGCACAGAGGCGATGCGGGGGGCATCGGCGCTCCTCCAAGCGTATCTCCGCCCGTGATGATCAAGAGGTTATTGGCACCCGGGGCCGCGGGGAATGCGCGAACTGAAATTCGCTCCAGGCCTTCGCCGACCTTCTTGAGCCTGACCATGGATGCCTCCGGGCTATGAAGGTTAAACTGGATTCCGCCACCCATAACCACGATCCCGGAATAGGAAACATTGGACTCAAGGTTGGAGATGGAGGCGTTCTCCCGTTCCAGAATACGGGCCGGGCTGAAAGCGGCGGGAACCGAAACACCAGTGGGAAGA
Source organism: uncultured Thermodesulfobacteriota bacterium (assembly GCA_964611635.1). GTDB lineage: Bacteria > Desulfobacterota > JAFDED01 > JAFDED01 > JAFDED01 > JAFDED01. Next base: position 11,921 of record CAZTAS010000063.1, on the reverse strand, counting down.
GACACTGCCAGCAAGCGATTGGCTGAAAGATTAGCGCGGTGGGTTGCGATGAAAAGGTGAGCCAGGGAACCGAGCTCGCAGAGAGGAACACGTGCGGCCAGAGACACACCCTCAACGGGTATCTGCGGCCAGGGTAGCCGGGCCAGCACCCCGTCGGCAATAAGGTAGACCCTCCTGGCGGACTGGATCTTAGATGATATGGGTGACAGGACCGAATCACCCCATAACTCCATTGCCTTATCATCGAGAACCGAATTTTCCTCCCTTTTGCTCCACAATCCATCGGCCAACCGTCGAACAGGGGCAGCCAAAGTCCGAACCAAACCTTCAAGACTATTCGCGGTCATGGATAGAATCAGAACCCTCCCCCTTCGGTAAATAAACCGCAGCAACAGATCGTCCTCAGACAACGATATATTCTGCACGTCCACGGCTTCCACTCTGTCTACAGGGATATCTGAAATTTTTTCCAATGCCTGCCCTGAGCCCATCCATGAGGCCTTGGATCCTTTTTCAGCCATGTTCATTGCTTTTTCCCAGTTCCCGTCAAGGGCTTCCTCCAGAGCAAGAGCCGCATACAGATCCTCGGCCATTATTCGGGACATGGTATCAATTAACTTTCTCTGGGCGCCTTCCGCCTCATAGAGCGCCTCCCATTCCCTGGCGGCCATGTAGAGGAGATCCTTTCGACGAGCTTGATCTTTCGGGTCTGAGGCATCTTCGAGGTTCAAAGCATCAAGGAAGACCAGTTTCCAGCGAAGCAGACGCGGTGATGAAGCGATAAGTTCTCCGGAGCTGTAAGAGGGTTCGCCTTTGCTTTTATACATATCGGCTTCGATCTGGGCCAAGTTGCGCCGGAGAGCAGACTCCGCTTCGTTTCTTTCCTTATCACTGGAAATGGATGCAGCGACCTGAAGGCCAAGGCGAAAGTCTCCTTCTGCTTTTTCCAGATGGTCGAGCCGCTGTCTTAACAGCGAAAGCCAGACGCCTAAAGATGAAGCGTCCAGTCTTTTAGGTGGGGCCGGATCATCCAGGAAGAATATATATCGGACTATTCCAAGGGCATTTCTCCCTGCTGTGACCATGGGGGCGAGCCTTTCTTCATCTAAAGGAAGCGCATTAAAGGCATCCTCCAGTTTATCTAGCACACCGGAATCCTTGAAAATGCTCCGGTCGCCCCACATAGCCTCATTTGCCAATACCAAGGATGAGTTGGCAGCGTTGACGGCTGCGCCGTAACGGTTCTCCAGAGCCAAACACAACTGCATCGAGGCCATGAATTTTTCCAGCGCCTTTTCACTTTCCCCGAGCTTCCAATGCATCATGCCGATCTGGTTAAGCACGATGGCGCGTTCGATACGGGCGGCTGTAGTATCGATTCCGGTCTTTTCCAAAATGTCCAGCTTTTTCTCAAAAGCCTCAATGGCCGCTCGGCTCTCTCCGGCGTCGGCGTATATCCTACCGATGAACTGAAAGATCATTTTTTCCTCTTCCAATCGATCGAATCCACCGGCCGCCCGAATCGACTCATCCTGCTTGGCTCCGCTTATCAACAACCTCAGGCCGAATCCTCCGCCTTTTTTGTCTTTATATGTATCCGGAACTTTTTGAAGAACCTCCCTATAGGTCGAAAGAGCCCTCTCAAGGATCACTCCATAGTCTTTCTTGGAGGTTGAATGTGAAAGGAAATAGAGGTTGTTTGCAAGGTTCCGCAAAGCCCTTGTCAATACATCCTCATTGCCCAATTCCTGGCCTAGGGTGGCCTGCCGTGAAAACGTATCCACCGCTCGGGCATACTCCATCTTGTCTTGGTACACCAGGCCAAGAAACCCCATAAGCTCAGCCCGCGCTTTTTTGTCGTCCGGCGGCGTCACATCAAGCGCCCTGCTGAGCAGCTTGGCCGCCTCCTGAATTTTCCCAACATGGAATGCCGCCCGGCCGTAGCGGAAGAGATACATACGCTCTTGAAAAGTGTTCTCAAACGACCGGCCGGAAAGCTCTCTTTTCCTATACCACTCATAAGCAGCAGATTGATTTCCCAGCAGAAATGCGGCATTTCCTATGTTAAGCAGCAGATTGGCATAATCCCGGGGGAACTCTACTGGATCCATCAGTCCCAGAGCAGACCGGTAAGCCTCCAGGGCCGCCTCCAAGTCCCCGCTTCCGGGATGCGCCGATTCTTTTTGTTCCAGGAGCCATCCCAGTGTCTGGTGAAAGTATGGATCCTGACCATTCATTTCAACCGCTAGGGATACTTCCTGGAAGGCCCGATCTAGCTGCGGAGGCTCCAGATAGGTGAGGGCCAGGCCAAGGGCATAATGGTAAACGGCCTTCCCGCCGTTCTCTTTTATCCCCGCCTGCGCCCTTTGCACAGACTTTCCGGATTCTCCCAGGGATGCATAAGCAGCCACGAGTCCACGATGTGCCTGGGTGAATTCCGGCATCCTCTCCAGGAGCTCCAAGTAGGTTTTCACCCCCAGGCGATACTCTCCCCGGGCCTCTTCGTCCTCGGCCTTGCTCAGCATGCTTTTAATGTAACATTTCCTGGCTTTGCGGTATATCTCGAAAGGTGTATTGGGTTCGGCGATGAGCTCGTCACATATAGCCGCGCACTTAGGGTAGTCCGCCTGTTCGATAAAGATGTAAGCCATGGACAAACGGGCCCTGGAAACTCGCTCTATCTGGCCCGGGAATCGCTCCAAAAGCTCCCGGTAGGTGTCCAGGGCCAGGGCATTCTCGCCATTTAGACGATGGAGAGCCGCTGCCCGCAACAGGCATTGAGCAGCCAGGGCCTGGGCGATGTTCGGGTTGCTCGCCACATCTCCAAGGGCCGCGGCTGCATTTTTTGGCCCGGCCTCCTTCTCTATCAGAGAGACGGTCTCTTCCACCGCCCGCCAGACCCAGCGATCCTTGGAGGAGATTCGCTGAATCATATTGGCCAGGGAAGCAATCAGTGTATTCCGATCCCCGGCCAGTATGTATATTCTGTTTTTACGATACAAGGCCTCGGCTACCAGATCTTCATCCCCGGGATATTGGGTTACCATTGTTTCGTACATATCGAGAGCCTGGACTCTATTGCCCAGTCCCGCCAGGAGGTCGCCGGAGCGAATCAGAGCCAAAGCCTGCGCTCTCCTCACTCCACGGCGCTGCCGGACAATCTCCTTAATTTCACCGAGGGAATTTTCAGCGGCTTCACGAACCAGGCTGCCATCAGGATTGCGCCTCATCTCAGCGCGAATGCAAGCAGACTCAACCCTAGCCATCGCTTCATAAAGCGTTGAAAAGCCGGGGGCAAGTATATCTTCCAGCATCTGAAGGGCGCGGCGTAATTCTCCCCGTTCCTTAAATCGGATTGCCAGCTCAAAGCGCGACGCGTCAACCATTTCCCGAGTTGCGGGGTCACGGAAATCCTGCGGAATGACACTATAGGCCAGATCCACAAGGTGCGCTTCATCAGGGTAAAGCTGCGCCATTTTTCGGGCCCTCCGCAGCGAGTCCTCAGCGTCGGGCAGGGGCGGGATCAGCCCCTCCACGGGGATCTGGAATATGTTGACGCTTCTCCGCGCTGTTGAAGTGAAATAAAGCTTTTGGCCGAAAGGCTCGGGGAACTGGTCATAAGTGCCCGAGGAAGTGAGGGTTCTCAGATTCTCGGCCATTGCCACCCTAGGGCCGGAAAGCAATTTGATACCAATTCGCCACAGATCAGAACGGTCCATTTGGGTCAGCTGACCATCTCCGTCTGTATCCACCGCATACCTCACGAAATATATCCACCTACCATCGCTGGAAAACGCCGGGAAGCCATCCAACACATCTCCCTCGGTTAGCTGAACTTCCGCTTTATCCTGGAGGCGCAAGAGGAAAAGATTACGACTATCCCTTGCGCTCCAACGGGAAAAACCCAGATGCGATCCATCCGGAGACAGGGCTGGCTGGCCTCCGACAGCGATCACTTTCCGGCTGCCATCTTTGATGGAAATGCGGTGAATCTGCCTCAAATCCCCCTTTTCGGCGCTAATAAAAATATGGGACCCATCTTTGTCCCAGGCGGGCTCGCTATCTCCCCAGGCTCTATCGGTCACTCTCCGGGGTGGTTCGGTCACTCGTCCGGTATCAGGGTTAACTCCCACGATATAAATGTCGCCGCGAGGGTCGGTAAGATTGGACCGATAAGCCAGGTAAAGACCATCCGGAGACCAGGCCGGATCGGAGTTTCCCGAGCTTCCATCGGTGACGGGTCGAGCTCCTGTCCAGGATCCTTGAAGGCCTCGAACCCATATATTGATCGCCCCACTGCGATCAGAGACAAAGGCCAACGCCTTACCGCCGGGGTCAATTGCCGGGTCGAAATCCTCTCCCGTATGCATGGAGACTTGGACCATCCGGTTTATTTCAACTTGTGGGGGTTCCAACGCCTGGAGCGTGCCTGCTGGCGATAAGAAATCCAGGGCTAGGAAGAGGGTCATAAAAATCGGTATCGTTCTTGCTACCATTATCGGCTCCATTCTCAGTGGGCCGATAGCCCGGGTTTACGTGTCCAGGAACCATCCTCACGCTGGACCCACGTTCCAGCCGGGGCAGCATCCTTATTGAGGTGGGCGAAAATTTTTTGAACTTTCTCCAGGTCGCTCTCCTTGAAGTTTTCGTTCTCCTGGACAACCCGTTTCATTACGACGAGTCGATCTTCGTTTTCCTCCGCCATGATGGACTTTATGAAAATTTCGGGATCATTTCCCTCGCCGGGGGGTGGTGCCTCACGGAACACGAGCAACCCGTTAGCGCCCTCCCCCAGGTATCCTCTAGCCCGAAACCTGTCCACGTCGTCTCGGTTGAACTTCATCCGCTGCAAGGCCCGAATGACGCGCCGCTTTTCCGGTGGAATGGGGGGCACTTCAACGAGATGTCCTGCTGCATCAACAGACCGAACGGAGGCCATAAGTATAACCTGGCGATCGAGTTCCTCGAAGGTGCCAAGAACCTGCCGCTCCAGAGCGGTCCTTTCCCCAACGACATCAACCTTGACCTCCACTAGGCTCCCACCGCACGACCAGAGCCCCGGGCTCAACAGAACCAAAACGGACAGCAAAATGAAGAATTGTTTCATTGTAACTTTCCAAGTAGATATCGGTTTCATGGTGTTTATCCTCCGAGCGCTGCTATGAGCGAAAGAGGTTCATTGTAACAATGGTTTCCCATCCGCGCTCCATGTCAAAGACCGGACTCCTAAGATGGCCAGCGTCCTAACAGGGGAGTTGATCTTCCGGACTATCTCCTTGATGATAGGAAATTTGCCCAGGCTTGCGATGGGAACTCTTTGCAAAGGGCTCAAGTTTATGATCTTCTCTGTGGCCAGGATAGAACTAAGTTGCAGTTTCATGCCCAATAATCCGTCGCGAAGATGAATTTGTACTTGAGAGGGTTTAGCAAATTTCAAAGCCGTCCGCACTGAGGCAATACCCGGATTTTTCTCTAGGGGATCAATGAACAGCAGGAGGCTTTCGAGCGCCTTTTCGCCAATATGCGTGATGTTCAGCATCAAGCGCACAGTGCCCATGTCCAGGGCATCTCCTGAAAGGCCGAGCTTGAGAGGAAGGGCAAGATTAATGTCACCGTTCAGCTGTGCATCTTCCGCAGTTTTCAGGGCGCCGGGTGGTAAGAGCTTTCGAAGGTCGATCTCCGCCACATTGGCCCTGAACGTTAATTCGATTCCATCCTTCACAGGCTGCAGAGAGAGCCGTCCTCCGATCAATCCATCCAACCCGCTAATCACGAATCGCTCCAGTGCTATGTTTTGTTCATCAATGGCGACATCGGCCCGGAAGTCGGTCAGGGTCCACCTGGGGATGCTGATGCGATCCACAATGAGATTGTCCTGCTGCTTAGAAAAGCTCCGAAGCCGCTCAAAGAGCAAAGTTCGGCGGATTGGTGGCTCGGTAGACTTCTCATCTCCCGCCTCCTTATTTAGCAAAAGGGTCTTCCGGATGGGAATGTGCGCTTGGACGGGACCGACGAAAAGATCATTACCCTTGCTTGCCGTGATAGGGCTGGTGTTAAGGACGCCCTTGACTGTTATATACTTTCCACCCCGCATTGACAGGGAAAGGTCAATGCTCGCTTTACCCTTGGCTCGGAGCATTGAATCCATTTCTATCTCTTTTTCCGTATTCAATCCGAATTTCATCTCCAGTGCAGACGATATTTTGCTGAATATCTCCCTTGGGGAAAGGGATGCCGTTCCCCTGAGGAAAGGGCTCAGGCCCTGAATAATCCCGCTCACTTCAGCCCTTGCAAGCGCCCGGCCCAGTTGAGCAGCGATCCGATTGATGTGAAGCTTACCCAACCCCTCCAGTTGCAGGTCAGCCTCGGCTTTTATGGGGAATGTCTTGCTGCCCGGAAGCTTGACCATTCCGATGTCTTCTGCGCCCACTTCGGCCTGCACATTACATACTTCAGGATCGATCTTTGCCTGTATCTTGCCTCTTCCGCCGCGAATAAGAGGCTTTCCACCATCAAGATGGATATCGAGATCATTGGTCTTTATTGTGGCCACAGCATTCAGCGGGAGAGGAAACCGAATCTCCCCTTGTTCCGGAAATTCTCCATCAGCCTTGACACTTGCCTCCATCGATCCGGAAAGCCGAAATTTCTTTAATTCGGGCACCAGCGCGGAGAAAATAGAAAGGTCCTCAATCCTGCACTCAACATCAGCATGCGCCGGCTTACCCAATCCTTTCATCGAAAAGGACGCTTCCAATGCGCCCATTTCAGCAGCGTTCAACTTTGCTGTCAGATGATCCACAGCACCGGCCTTGAAGTCCCCCTTGAGCTTCGCATTCAATATTAAACCTTCTTCCGGGGCCAAGGTGACGCCACCACCCGAGATCCCGGCCACAGTGGCAGTAACCGTTGCATCCACATCCTTCAGGTCCAAGTCTTTCAGCCGAGATACGGCCTGGAGCTTGCCCTGATCAAGAACCGCACCGCCTGGCAGAGATAAGGCTTTCCAGCGAATTTCATGCCTGCCTTCAATGTTTTTCAGGCCTTTGACCTTGCTGTATTGGAATTTAGTGCGTGCATCTACGCGAAGCTTTTCCGCCGCAACCGGAGGACTTGCGAGGTGCAGGCTCTCCGTATTTGCGCGAAGCCGCACCTCGCCAGCAGCAGAGGGCATCCATTGCTGATCCAGGCTTCCCCTTGCCCATCCATCTATATGGGCCTCCCCCTCCAGCGGCTTAACGGTTATCTTTTGCCTCAGGGGAGTTGGAAGAAGATGGATGATTGGGCCTGCATGGGCTGTCAGGGAACATTTTGCTTGAAAATCCTTCTTCTCCCAAGAAGAAAAAGTGGCATGCGCATCGAGGCGGGCCGCATTCCCCAACGTTAAGGAAATATCCTTCACGGCAATACTCCCAGCGAATGGATCTCCACTCACTATGGCATCAAATGCCAGCGGAGCACTGAATGTACCAGCGGATGGATGGATGTAATTCGCGTTCTTGACCCGCAGTTTAATGGACCCCTGGGAGTCGCTCTTTCTCGGAACAATATTTGCTTTCAATTCTGTCTTTATGCCTTCAATCTCGGCGCGGTCAAACTGAAACCGATGTCCAGTAAAATATATGCGGGCGGATGCCGCGTCGAGCCCATCTGCGGTTAAGCGGGCCTCTTCCAGTGTCAGCCGCAGATCGGCCTTTTTCATCTCACCATGCCCGGCCTTTATCTCCCGGATATCCGCATTCAGAGAGGCGGACAGCTTTCCATCTTCAAAGGTCAATTCTGGGGTCAGTGTCCCATCCAGAAAAGCCTTGAGCCGAGCCGCAGCGTCAAGCTGCTGGATGCTCCATCGGCGCTTCATGTGCCCCGGAATTAATCTGAGAACCTCCCTGCCATCGGCATCGAGCTCAACTTCGGCCTTTAAACGGGGGTTCCGCCAGGAATCAATGCTCCCGGAAGCCCTTATCCAAGCAGCATCGCCGATATGAGCCCACAGGGAGTCGAGCTTAATCTGCCCGGAAATGAAGTTGCCAGTGGTTTGCACGGCAAGGCTTATCGGCACGGTAAAACTATCCCACCCGGGCATATTTACTGCCATTGATGAGGCCTTCAGATCCAGCTTCATGGTCCCCTTTCCCTGTCCTTTAGGTGGCACCGCTGCGGAGGCTGAGCATTCGAGTCCTTTAAGGTGAGTCAAAGGCATAGAAACAGCATGCGCTCGGGCCGAAAGGATTGCCTTGGCTTCTGTGAGCATTTTCCCCTGAAAGCTGACATTTTCAGCTTTGAACTCCATGGTTAGCCCTGATATTGAGAGGCCCTTTTTCGGCATGGAAACGGCTGCATCCTTGATGATCAAAGAGCCCGAGGCTTCGGCCAGATCCGGCACTTTCCCGGGCGTCAATGGGGATAGAGAAACAAAGAATTCAGAGATTTCGACAATCCCGCGGCAAGGAGGAATTGTCGGGGCAAGGCGAGAGATTTCTTCCAGTTCGGAAGAAAAACGTTCCACGTGCAAGGCAACTCTGGGCTGACGAAATATATCCTCGACTTTAGCATTCAGGGCCAGATTCACCATTTTGCCGAGCGCGAATTCAAACTTCTCCACGCTCAAGCTCTGGGTTTTAAGTCCCAGCGCAGCCGATATGCCAAGGTTTGCATCAGGGAATCTGCGGCCGGCCGTGTTGTGTATCTCAGAGCCGGTAGCCATCATAGACATAGAGATTGTATATTGATCAAGGTTTTCTGATAATAATCGAATATCCAGTCTTACCGGTGCCCTCCACTCCATGGGGTGGGGCTCGATTATCTTGAGGCTGAGTGGAAACGTGCGGTTGGGGCCATTGCCTGTAATTTCGGCTTGGAGGCTGCTCCTGGCGGCGCCCATAAATGCTGATGCGAAGAAATGGATTCTGTCCATTTCAACTTCGTACTTCTGTGGGTCGCTCAGCTTGAGCGACAAATCTTTCACTTCAAGGGATTCCAGGTTGAGCTGTATGGGCAAGACAGGGATTCGGGGAGGCTCAAAGGGGCCTTCCATGTGGCTAGCTTCAGGCCCGGGCCGGGCCGCTGGCCTGCCAGGAAGGTTCCATGAGCCTGCTTCGGATTTGAGCGTGATGGCAGGTTGATCCAGAAGTATTTTTCTGATTCTCAGCTTTCCTTTCAAAAGCTGAATGAGGGAAAGATCCAGGCTGATGGAGGGAACTTTCATCAGGTCATCCACCACCAACCCCTGGATACGCACATGATCCAGTGTATCAAAAGTGATTGATTGTACCGCAGAACGAACGCCCAGCGCGGATGGCAACCAGCTATTCACAAGGGAGGTAATAAGGCTCGCTGGTGGGAAGAGATAAAAAACGGCCACAACGAGCACAATAAAAAGTACGAGTGTCAGAAGCGAAACGATCAGGTATCGCATCAAACGGCGCAGACCGGGGAAGGAGCCTTGAAACTTGCCCCGGGATCTGTTACCTGATTCTTTCGGCTCTATCTTTTTCATCATATCGTCCAACGGGTGATTTATTTCGCCGCTCACAGCCGGAATAAATGAAACCGCTTAGTGGGAAAAAATCATCCATGAACCAAAGAATTGCGTGGCAAGACAAACCGCCTATTTTATGGGCGAAGATTTCGTAATTATTATTGAACTTTTAAACTATAACATCCATTTGGCTATATTAAAAGTTTACTGCAAACTGGCGAGTTGTCAACCTAGGAAAAGAACCAAACCCGAATGGGCTTTAGACCTAATATCATCTTGACTTGAATACGATAGAAGTTGCAAGCTAAATCAATATCTTGTTTTGAAAGACTCGGGTAGATAGCATAGGGAAAGTTTAATACCCGTTAATACCCGAATCTATCTTTCTAGAAGCATCTAAAGGAGTGAACCATGCATTCCAGCGCTGGCAGTGAAGAGGCAATAAATATCAAATGGTATGCCTGGCTGATATTTAGCGTCATCGCTGCTAATTACTTCCTGGTCTTCTTCCACCGGGTTTCACCGGCGGTCATGGCCCTCCTCATAAAGGAGGAGTTTGCCACCGGGGCCGCAGTCCTTGGATGGATGTCCTCGACCTATTTTTACTCTTATGCAGCAGTTCAACCCTTGGTCGGCTATCTGGTGGACAGTTGGGGTCCCCGTAAGACTGTGACTCTCTTCACGCTTATTGCATTCCTGGGTTCTGCAGCCTTCGGCATGGCCCCCAACATATGGGTGGCGTGCCTCGGCCGAGCCCTCATCGGCCTGGGAGTGGGCGGGGTTTACGTTCCTGGGTTGGCGGTGCTGGCACGGTGGTTTTTACCGGGACGATTTGCCACAGTCAATGGACTGTTCCTGGCCTCTGGAAACCTGGGTGGGATGGTAGCGGCCACCCCTCTGGCCTGGCTCAGCCATGAGATCGGATGGCGGCCGACGTTCCAGATCATCGCTGGTGCCACTCTCTTGCTTGCGCTTGTGAGTTGGCTTGTAATCCGGGATCACCGACCGGACGATGTGTCAGTGGAGACAGGAAGCATAGAGAGCGAAAGCGCTATGGGTACCACGTTGACGCAGAGCAAGTTCGACTTCTGGCAGTGCACGATTATTTGCTGCCTATTTGTGGGTATTGGAAGCACGGGCCTGACGTTTCAGGGTCTCTGGGGCTATCCTTTCCTTCTGGATGTTCGAGGCATGGGAAGGATAGAAGCGGCAAACTTGATGATGCTTCTGCCGCTGGGATTCGTGATCGGCACGCCGTTGGTAGGGAGGCTGTCGGACTGGTATGGCCGGCGCAAACCTTTCCTGATCCTTGCCGCAACGGGTTTTCTGGTCTTCTGGTTGGTTGTTGCATATGCCCCACGGCTAATGGGTGTCTGGGCAATGGGAACAATGCTTTTTGTCATTGGCGTGCTTTTCGGGTCCACGATTAACTTATGCTTCACCGTAATCCGGCTTGAGACACCGGCCCATGTCCTGGGTCGGGTTCTTGGTTGGGTGAACCCAAGCGCATTTGTCGGAGTAGCGGTCTTTCAGGTGGCAACCGGATGGCTTATGGACCGTATTGGAAAGGCCAGCTCCGGTGGCTTCCCTCCCGAGGCGTACAGAAGTGCTTTCACGTTACTGCTGGCCGTTTCGGCCTTAGCGTTTATCATGGTCTTTGCCCTTAGGGAGCCGCGGGAGGAACGATCATAGCTCAAAAGATGAGTAATCCTTCCAGCCAAACCATTCAGAAACTCTTCTTATTTGTAATGAGCATGGTTTCTATATATCATCAGTTCAGAACACTTTAAGCGTTATCCGGGAGGTGGGGGATCCCTGTTCTGCAAACCAGGTAACGCGCTCTGCCACCATGTCCAGCTCTACAATGTAATTCCCTGCCCGTTCCGGGGCATGCAGTCTCAGAACCAGGGCCTCGAAATGGCCCGGCGGTATGTCCCTGGGCAGTCGGGCACGACCGTAGTCCCACTCATGGACCCTTTCTGAAGTATCGAGCAAATGTGCTCCCAGATACACATCCCCTCCCCTCTCCAGTGGACCTGCCAGCCATCGGGTGTCTCCCACGTTCATAACCTTGCATGTTAGTTCCCACGTGTCTTGCGCCCGTACCATACGGCTTCCCGTCATATGATGTCGGATCTCCGCCCGAAGATTACTGAAGTGTCGACTATCTGGGTCCTTCCTGCCCTTTTGGAGGAAAAAGAACGGCGCCACCCTGGCGGAGTGCCGGAATTCCCCGATTGGGAAGGCATCGTCACCGCCCGCCATAAAACGCTGCACTTCTTTCCAAGTCATCTCCAACTTGCTTCCAAGGCTCGGAAGCGGCCAGAGGGTTAACCGGTCGAAGCCGGCTCGCCGGGCCCAGGTTTCCACTTCCTCCAGATGGACATCGCTCTCTAAGACACCGTAATCTCTCGCCTCCCGCAGAGAATGGGGGGTGCGGGAA
>CAZTAS010000062.1:0-29089 GCA_964611635.1 uncultured Thermodesulfobacteriota bacterium | reverse complement strand
GATGCAGGATGAACCTTACATTCCAGAGGTGCCCGAAAAGCGCGAAGAGATAGTTGCCGTGGTGGGCGCCGGTCCGGCAGGACTGAGTTGCGCCTATTACCTTGCGCTCGAGGGCTATGGTGTCACCGTCTTTGAGGCTCTTTCCGTTGCAGGCGGCATGCTGCGAGTGGGAATTCCACCTTACCGCCTGCCTCATGACGTATTGGAGAAGGAGATCGGGATCATCCAGCGCCTCGGGGTTGAGATTTGCACCGGAACCCCCATTGGCAAAGATTTCACCCTTGATAAACTCCGACAGCAGGGATACCGTGCCATTTTTCTGGGTATCGGTGCCCACCGCAGCCTGAAATTGGGCGTGCAGGGAGAGGATCTGGAAGGTGTGCTTCCCGGGGTGGAATTCTTGCACAACGCTAACATGGGCAACACGGTGAAGCTGGGTCCGCGGGTGGCCGTGGTGGGTGGGGGCAACGTGGCTATGGACGCTTGCCGAACTGCCCTGCGGGTCGGGGCACGGGAGGTCAGCATCCTTTATCGCCGAAGTCGCGAAGAAATGCCTGCCGACGAGGAAGAAATCCGTGAAGCGCTGGAGGAAGGTGTTCATATAGCTTTCCTTACGGCCCCCGTTCGTATTGAGGGCCAAAACGGCCGAGTTAAATCTGTGGAGTGCGTCCGCATGAAGCTGGCCGAACCGGACGAGAGCGGTCGTCCCCGTCCGGTTCCCATTCCGGGATCAGAGTTCACGCTGGAGGTGGATGCAATAATTCCGGCTATAGGCCAGTTGCCAGACCTTTCATTCTTGAACGGTAATGAGGGACTCATTGTGACCCGGCGTAATACCCTTCATGTGGATACAACAACATTCGCCACTAACGTGGAGGGATTATTCGCCGGGGGAGATCTTGTGACTGGACCGGCCACGGTAATCGAAGCCATCGCTGCGGGCAAAAATGCAGCCGTTTCTATCCATCGATACTTGCGTGGTCAGGATATGGCGGCTGGAAGGGGAAAGCGCCCCGAATTGGCAGAAGCTCCCACCGAGGGGGTAGAGCCGCTGCCTCGACAGGCCATGCCCCGGCTTGAGCCTGAGAAACGAAGACGAACCTATGAGGAGGTTCAGCTGGGATTCCGCGAAGAGCAGGTTATGGAAGAGGCCAGACGCTGCCTCAACTGCGGCATATGCAGTGAATGCCTCGAATGTGTAAAAGTATGCCAGCCAGGCGCCATTGACCACAGCTTGGAATCCAGGAAAATGGAGATTGCCGTGGGTGCAATGATCCTGGTACCAGGCTACCAGCAATTTGATCCCCACATAAAGGGAGAATACGGCTATGGACGCATGGCAAACGTCGTGACCAGCCTGGAGTTCGAGAGGATTCTCAGCGCATCGGGGCCGTTTGGCGGCGAGATTCAGCGTCTCTCCGATGGCAAGCATCCACGAAAAATTGCATGGATACAGTGCGTGGGATCTCGCGATGTCAGTTGCAACCGTGATTATTGCTCCTCCGTCTGCTGTATGTACGCCACCAAGGAGGCGATAATAGCCCGGGAGCATGACTCCAACCTTGAAGCAACAATATTTTACAATGACATCCGTGCCTTCGGAAAAGGATTTGAATTTTATTACGAGGCAGCAGAGAAAAGCTTCGGCGTGCGTTATATCAAAGGCATTGTATCCGCCGTAAAGGAGATGCAACAGAGCAAAAACCTGAGGATTCGCTATGCCGATAATAACGGGAAGATGCTGGAAGAAGAGTTCGACATGGTGGTCCTTTCTACAGGCCTGGTCCCTTCCGCGCGTGTGAAGCAACTGGCCGCTATAACTGGCGTAAATCTCAACAAATTTGATTTTTGCCAGTCGCATCCCTTCATGCCCAACCAGACCGATCGGCCTGGAATTTATGTGGCGGGCGCTTTTGAGAGTCCCATGGATATTCCCGAATCGGTCATGGGTGCCAGCTCGGCAGCGGCCCTTGCCGGCGCCTTACTGTCAGACACCCGCGGTACACTGGTGAGGGGAAAGCGATATCCATCAGAGCGCGAAGTATCAAACGAAGAACCCCGAATCGGCGTCTTCGTATGCCACTGCGGCACCAACATCGCCCGGGTGGTGGACGTGGTCGATGTGACTGAATACGCTCGGACTCTCCCCCACGTCGTCCATGCCGAAAATAACCTTTACACATGCTCCACCGATGCTACGCGTCACATCGCCGAGGTTATTCGCGAGCACAACCTGAATCGCGTGGTGGTTGCATCCTGCACGCCAAGGACCCATGAGCCCCTCTTCCGCGATACTTTGCGAGAGGCGGGACTTAACAAGTATTTATTCGAAATGGCCAACATACGTGACCAGTGCTCATGGGTGCACGCCGACGAGCCGCAAAAGGCTACAGAGAAATCAAGAGACCTCACGCGCATGGCCGTGGCCCGAGCTGCTGCACTGAAGCCCATCCAGGAGATGAGCTTCACGGTGGAAAAGCATGGATTGATCTTAGGAGGAGGATTAGCAGGAATAACGGCGGCCCTCTCCCTGGCTCAGCAAGGCTTCGATGCTACTCTGGTAGAATACACCGATCGCTTGGGCGGGCAACTCAACCACCTGCATTATACCATTGAGGGGGAGAATGCTCGGCAACTGCTGCATGATTTGCTCCGCAGTGTTGAGGCTGAACCAAGGGTTCGGATTTTGCTTAACTCTCGCCTGGTAAAGTTTGGTGGTCACGTAGGAAACTTCACCGCCACCGTGGAGGAGGCAAATAGCCAGCGTCATGAACTGATGGCTGGTGCAGTTATCGTAGCCACAGGCGGTGCTGAATATGAGCCCCATGAATACCTCTATGGAGAAAGTCCACGAGTGATGACCCAGATCCAGATGGAGGAAGCGCTGGCTACCGGCAATGGCGCCCTTGAAGGGGTTCGAGACGTGGTTATGATCCAGTGCGTCGGATCTCGAGAACCAGAGCACCTGTACTGCAGCCGCGTGTGCTGCGCCGCTGCTGTCAAGAATGCTCAAAAAATTAAGGCCCTTTATCCCGAGACCAACGTTTACGTCCTTTACCGGGATATGCGAACGTACGGGTTCCATGAACTGGCTTATCGACAGGCAAGGGAAGCTGGTGTGATTTTCCTCCAATACGAGCCTGATCGAAAACCCGATGTTCAGGAGGAAAAGGGAAGACTAAATGTACGCATTTATGAAAAATTACTGGGAGAGGAAATTGTACTGCATGCTGATCGGGTCGTGCTGAGCACCGCCGTGCGGCCACATCCCGATTCGGAGAATCTGGCCATACTGCTTAAGGTGCCACGCGATGAAGATGGATTCTTCATGGAGGCGCACATGAAGCTTCGGCCTTTGGATTTCGCTGCCGAAGGCTTGTATCTGGCCGGGTTGGCCCACGCTCCCAAATTCATCAGCGAGACCATCGCTCAGGCCCGAGGCGCCGCGGCCCGAGCCGCTACGATACTTGCCAAGGATCAGCTCACCATTCGCGGAGAGGTGTCTGTGGTGGATCCGTCCCGATGTGTGGCTTGTCTGACCTGCGTGCGGGTTTGCCCATACGATGTGCCTGTGCTTAAAAAAGATGTTGAGGGTGCATACATGGGCGAGGTGGCTTATATCGACCCGGCTTCATGTCATGGCTGCGGTATATGCACATCCGCATGCCCACGTAAGGCCATATCCTTGCAGCACTATACGGATGAGCAGATTCTGGCAAAGGTCGCCGCTTTGTAGGAGCCAGGTATGCCAGACTATGAACCCAAGATCGCAGCGTTCTGCTGTGAATATTGCGCTTACTCAGCTGCCGACCTTGCCGGGTCCATGCGGCTCAATTATCCACCCAACGTGCGCATCATCAAGGTGATGTGCACCGGGAAAATCGAGCCCATTTATCTCCTTAAAGCCCTTGATGGAGGAGCCGACGCCGTCTTCGTGGCGGGCTGACTGGAGGGCGAGTGTCATTTCCTGGAAGGAAATAAGAGAGCACGCCGTTGGGTCAATTACACCAAGAAGCTTTTGCAAGAGGTCGGTCTGGAGCCCGAGAGACTGGAGATGTTCAACCTCTCGGCGGCCATGGCCAGGGCGTTTGCCGATGCAGTGCAGACCATGACCGAACGGGCCCGTGAACTGGGCCCCAATCCGCTCCGCAGGAATTTTTAGCACTCATAAGAAAACGGCGACTGAAGATTGGAGCAAAAGATGATTGTTGGACAGCGCAAGCCATTCGAAGAGATCCGGGAAATGCTTAAAGGTTATCGTAAAATCCTTGTATTCGGATGCGGCACCTGCGTTTCGGTCTGCATGGCCGGCGGGGAAAGGGAAGTGGCAATCCTTGCGCAACAACTCCGGATGTCGTATAAAAAAGAAAGTGGGGACTTGCAAGTTGACGAGGCAACCATCCAGCGACAGTGTGATCGGGAGTATTTTGATCCAGTAATGGATGTCATCCCGCAATATGACGCGGTCCTTTCCACAGCGTGCGGCGTTGGGGTCCAGTTCACTGCCACGCTGTTCCCTGAAAAGGCTGTTTACCCTGCGCTAAACACGCAATTCATGGGATCCAACGAAGGCAATGGGACTTGGATCGAGCGGTGCCGGGGATGCGGGGATTGTGTGCTCCATCTGACGGGAGGCATCTGCCCCATAACAACATGCGCCAAGGGGCTTGTAAACGGGCCCTGCGGCGGCACAGATGACGGCAAGTGCGAGGTGAGCCGAGAGAAAGACTGTGCATGGACTTTGATCTACCGCCGGTTGGAAGCCCTGGGACGGCTGGACGACATGCGCCAGATCCTTCCCCCGAAGAGCTACCAGGTCCAGACTCATCCGAGGAAGATGGTTCACGAGGCCTTCGTTGAAGAGGAAGTAAAGCATGCCTAGACCATTCAAGGATGTGCTGGAATCCGGTGAATTCGTTATCACCGCTGAGATTGGCCCACCCAAAGGGGTGGACATTGATGAGATGCTTCACCACATCGATGTGTTGAAGGATAAGGTTCATGCGCTCAACGTCACGGACAACCAGAGTTCGGTAATGCGGCTCAGTTCCCTGGCCGTCAGCCACCTTATCCATGAGCGGGGAGGGGAACCCATCCTTCAGATGACGTGCCGGGATCGAAACCGCATGGCCCTTGAGGCTGATGCCCTGAGTGCATATATCCTTGGCATCCGCAACGTGCTCTGCCTTACGGGTGATTACATCACCGTGGGCGATCATCCCGAGGCTAAGCCTGTATTCGACCTGGACAGCGTGCTGCTGACCCAGACCTTGCGGAAGATGGAGAGAGGAAAGGATCTTGCCGATAACGACCTGGCGGGAAGTCCTCAGTTCTGCATTGGGGCCATCGTCACCCCAGAGGCCAATCCGCTGGAACCACAGCTTATAAAGTTTGAGAAAAAAGTCAGGGCGGGTGCCGAGTTTTTTCAGACCCAGGCCATTTACGACATGGAAAAGTTCAAGCGCTTCATGGACTATGCCCGTGAGTTCAATGTGAAAATCATGGCTGGCATTGTTCTTCTGGTCTCCGCAGGTATGGCGCGGTATATGAACAAGAACGTCCCTGGAATTTTCGTGCCAGATATTTTGATTGATAGGATGTCAAAAGCCAAGAAAGGTGAAGCCATTAAGTGTGGTATAAAGATCGCCGGTGAACAGATCCAGCAGCTCAAGGAAGAAAAGATCTGCGACGGCGTGCACATCATGGCCATCGGAAAGGAAGCCGTGGTGCCCGAAATCCTGGCTGCAAGCGGAGCAGCCTGAGATATGGAACGTAAGAGGAAAATTCAATTCATTCCTGATAATTTATCCATCGATGTGGCCGATGGGGAAAATCTGCTCCGATCGGCCATCGCAGCGGGCGTTCACATCAATTCCTCCTGCGGGGGCGAGGGTGTGTGCGGCAAGTGCCGAGTGGTAATTCGCCAGGGCATAGTGGATTGCGAACCCAGCCAGTTTCTCAGCCAGGAGGAGTGGGATCGGGGATATCGCCTCGCCTGCCAGTCCGAGGTCCGTTCGGACCTGATGGTGGAAATTCCTGTCGAATCGAGGCTGGATCGAGGCATACTTGCCCGCAAGCGCAAGGGCGTGGCCGCGGGACTTGTTCTGGCCCCGCTGGAGACCGAGACGCTGGCCACTGGCTGGCAGTTTAACCCTGCCCTCATAAAACGCTTTGTAGAATTACCTCATCCCACCTTGCAGGACAACATCAGTGATCTGAGCCGGTTGCTGCGAAGCATCAGGCAGCAGCACGAGTTGGAGAGCATTTCGGTGGACTTTCCGGTCATCCGGAATCTACCCCAACTGCTGCGCGAGGCTGATTTTAAAGTGACGTCTACTATCGCCATGACCCGGGTGGAAAGCCGTCTGGGAGATTATCAGTTCCGTGGAGCACGGCGGCCCAAGATCATCTGCGTTGAGTTGGGCGACACCACAAAAGAGCATTATTCTGTGGTTATGGATATCGGAACAACTAGCGTGTGGGGCCAGTTGCTGGATTTGTCAAAAGGAGAAGTATTGGCCGAGGCGTCGGATTATAACGCTCAGATCAGTTATGGAGAAGATGTCATCTCCCGTATTGTCTACTCACAGAGATCCGGTGGGCTGGAAAAGCTCCAGCAGGTGGTGATCGAGACCATGAACGGTATTATCGACGGCCTGATAGAAAAAAGTGGTATGAACCGGGAGCGTATCTCTCACATGACGGCAGCCGGCAACACAACCATGACACATTTGCTGCTGCGCATAGATCCCAAATACATTCGTGAGGCACCCTACTGCCCCGCGGCCAACTTCTTCCCCCCGGTAAGGGCCACGAGCCTGGGACTTCATGTGCCGGCCCATACGTTTTTATATACCTTTCCATGCGTGGCTTCATACGTAGGCGGAGATATCGTTTCAGGTATCCTGGGTTCAGGAGTCTACCAGCGGCCTGAACTGAGTTTGTATATCGATATCGGAACCAATGGAGAAATCGTAATTGGAAATAACGAATGGCTGACCACAGCGGCTTGCTCGGCAGGACCGGCCTTCGAGGGAGGCGGGCTTCGCCATGGAATGCGGGCCACCCCGGGAGCTATTGAAGAGATAGATATCGATCCTCAAACGCTCGAGCCCAGAGTTTGGACTATCGACAAGGAAAAGCCAAAAGGAATCTGCGGATCTGGCATCATAAACATAGTGGCTGAATTACTGGAGGCATGCATCCTCCAGCCCAACGGAAAGTTCGACACGGATGCTTCCACCGGACGGATCCGGGATGGAAGCGATGGGATGGAGTACTTGCTTGTCAAGGCCGATGAGACCCAGATTGGAGAGGATCTGGTGGTAACCGAGGTGGATATAGATAATCTTATGAGGGCCAAGGCAGCAATGTATGCTGGGTATAAGACCTTAGTGGAGGGAGTCGGCCTGAGCATGGATGCCGTTGAGCGCATCATCATAGCGGGTGCATTCGGCAGTTACATCAACCTGGAGAAGGCCATTGTCATAGGGCTCCTTCCAGACCTCCCGCTGGATCGTTTTCGCTTCATCGGCAATGGGTCTCTTCTGGGCGCTCGTTTAATCAGCTTCTCAAACGAAATGCTGGACGATGGAGAACGAATCTCACGGATGATGACCAATTTTGAACTCAGCGAAAACACCGAGTTCATGAACCAATATATGGCGGCGCTCTTTCTGCCACATACAGACGCCAGTCAGTTTTCCAGTGTCTCAGAGCGTCTGGACTGCTTACACAAGGAATGGAGGAAAATTCCCGCGGAGAATACAGCATGACCACGGCCATTGCAGTTGCCGGCAAAGGAGGAACGGGAAAAACCACACTTAGCGCCCTGATAATCAGATACCTTCATCGTAAGGGCAAAGTCCCCATCCTTGCGGTTGATGCTGATCCATCAGCCAATCTTGCTGAAACTCTGGGGATGAATGTGGAAAAAACCGTGGGCACAACGCAGGCTGAGTTCCACGACAGCCGAATGCGACTTCCACCCGGCATGCCCAAAAATGTATACCTGGAGATGTGTCTGAACCAGGTGGTGGTAGAGGACAAGGGTCTCGATCTTATAGTCATGGGTCGGCCCGAAGGCCCAGGATGTTACTGTTCCTCCAACGCTGTGTTGCGTGAGTTCCTGGAAGTGCTGAGCAAAAACTATGCTTATGTCGTCATGGATAATGAGGCGGGAATGGAACACTTGAGCAGGAGAACTACCCAGAATGTGGACATTCTGTTTTTGGTTTCAGACCCATGCATGCGCAGTATCCGAACCGTTGGAAAAATGCTGGACCTTGTACAAGAACTCCAGCTTAACGTGAGCCGCAGTTATCTGGTGATGGAGCGCACATCAGGGAAGCTTGCGGCTGCCTCGGAGGAAGCCATTGCTCGGATGGGAATCGATCTGGCGGGCCGCATTCCCTTGGATAAGTATATCCTTGAATTCGAGGAATCGGGCAAACCTTTAACGGACCTTCCCGATAATTCCCCGGCAGTAACTGCAGTGGCAGACTTGATGGAAAGACTATCTATTTAACATATATTAAAGTCGAGAAATAAAAATTAGGAAAGGGGCGCCATTCAATGGACGAAGCAATGGAAGAAAAAGAAGATTACAATGGCAAGAAAGTGAAAGTGCTGGGGCCTACTTATGAGCCGGGAAAGCCAGACCAGCCGTTTCGATGGCGAGAAAAGCTCAGAAGACGAGAAGAACGGCTGCGCTATCTCCAGAATGCCGAGCGTTATTGGTACAGCAAAGACTGGTATGGTAGCGAAAAGCGAAAGACAGAAGCTTAATTCCTTCAGGATTGACCGCCACCCAGCGAAAGATTTCCAATCCTCCGCGCTCTAACAACCGATTAATTCCCTGCGTTGCGGTCACTGATTGCGAGTAAATTACATTATGAAATTTCATCTCATTTCTTATAGAGGAGGAAGATGTGACTTTTAAAGGTAAAAAAGGCAAATATACCGGGAAAATCAAGGAGATTGTTCTGGGAGTGGGTGAAAAAGCTATTACCCTCGGAGGGGAAAATTCCTATCCATTTTATCTTCTTGAGGGGGAAATGCCCTACAACCCGAAAATCGCCATGGAGGTCTACGACACTCCGCCACAGGAATGGCCAGAAGCCCTAGTCAAGCCCTTTATCGATGTTCTGGACGATCCAATCTCATGGGCCAAACGGTGCATCGATGAATACGGCGCCGATGCCATCGCGCTGATTCTGGCCTCTACCGATCCAAACGGAATGAACCGATCGGCCGAGGAGGCGGTCAACATTGTCCGCAAAGTGGTGGAGGCCGTGGATGTTCCCTTGATCATCTGGGGCTGCGACAATGAAGAAAAGGACGCAGAAGTTCTGCCCCTAGTGGCAGAGGCCTGCGAGGGAAAAAACGTTGTGATTGGCCCTGTAGTTGAGGGCAACTACAAAGGGATTGGCGCTCGAGCTATTGCATATAAACATGTGGTTGTGGCATCTACTCCAATCGACATCAACCTTGCCAAACAACTTAACATCCTTTTGGGCAACCTGGGCGTGCCCGAGGACAAGATCATTGTGGACCCCACCACCGGTGGATTGGGATACGGCCTTGAATACACATATTCCGTCATGGAGCGGGACCGAATGGCCGCCCTGACCCAGGAAGACTATCAACTCCAATACCCCATGCTCTGCATGTTGGGCAAAGAGGTGTGGAAAGTAAAGGAATGCACCATCAGCGAGGATGAAGAGCCCAATATGGGTGATGCCGAGAAGCGAGCAATCATGATGGAAGCCATCACGGCGATGAACCTGCTGCTGGCCGGTGCCGATCTTCTGGTCATGCGCCACCCGGAATCGGTGCGGTTAATACGCGAGATGGTCAACGATCTGACGGCTCCGCGCGCGGAGGCAAGCATAGAAATGGTAGAGGAAGTGGCAGTTGCGGCGCCAGCGCCTCCGAAGGCGCCAGTCCGACCCAAACCCAAGGAGGTGAAACCAACTCCACCGGTTGAAGAGCCTAAACCCGCAGCACCGCCAATGGCCGCCAAGGCTCCAGCTCCTCCCGCGCCTCCTGCGGCAGAAAAACCAGTGGTACCTCCGGCAGAAGAGCCCAAGGCTCCACCAGAAGCTCCGCCCACAGCGCCGCCTTCGCTGCCTGGAATTACGCTCAGCCCCGCCGTGCTGAAAAAAGCCCACCGGGTTTTCGGACTAATGCAGGAGATCGTTGAGGAATTCATCCCCGAGTCCGAGCGCCCTGCTCGTCCCGCCGCGGCCAAACCTGCTGTGGTCCCCAAAGAGAAGCCGGCTCGTCCGGCCGAGGCGCCTCCAAAGAAGGTCGAGCTCCCTGCTCCCGAGAGCCTCAGCGTGGACACTGCCAGCGTGGACATGATCAAAAAGGCACGCGATATGGGAATCCGAACCGTGTTCGAACGGGCAGCGGAGATTCGTCCATGCCCCATCGGCGCTGCAGGCTCTTGCTGCAAGCATTGCTCCATGGGCCCGTGCCGCGTTGTCCCCGGCAAAGACGGTGAAGAGAAAAGAGGTGTTTGCGGTGCCACAGCCTCCACTATAGCGGCACGTAACTTTGCCCGGATGGTCGCCGGCGGGGCCTCTGCTCACTCGGATCATGGCAGAGGTGTAGCCGAGGTCTTCCTCGCAGCCGCCAAAGGCGAGATTCCGGGCTATGGGATAAAGGATGAACAGAAACTGTTCCAGGTTGCCATGGATCTTGGCGTGGAAATTGGCGACCGGGACATCAAAGATATCGCCATTGAGGTTGGCGAGAAGTGCCTGGCCGAATTCGGCAGACAGGAAGGTGAACTGTTCTTCGTGAAGCGGGCGCCTCTCAAGCGTCAGGAGATCTGGAGACAGCTAGGGATAGCTCCGCGTGGTGTTGACCGCGAGATTGTGGAAATCATGCACCGCACCCACATAGGAGTGGACCAGGACTATGAAGACCTGCTGATCAAGATGAGCCGTGCCGCCCTTGCGGATGGATGGGGCGGATCCATGATCAGCACTGACCTGCAGGACATCATGTTCGGAAACCCCGTGCCAATCATGGGACAGATCAACCTGGGGGTGCTCAAGGAGGACCAGGTCAACATTATCGTCCACGGCCACGAACCGCTGCTGAGCGAGATGATCACCGTAGCAACCCAGGATCCCGAACTGATCAAGCTGGCCCAGGAAAAAGGAGCCAAAGGCATCAATCTGGCAGGCATGTGCTGCACAGCCAACGAGGTTCTCATGCGCCACGGGATTCCTTTGGCCGGCAATTTCCTCCAGCAGGAGCTGGCAGTGGTCACGGGAGCCGTAGAGGCCATGATCCTTGACATCCAGTGCGAGATGGAAGGGTTGGTGGATGTGGCCAAGTGCTTCCACTCCAAGATCATCACCACATCCCCCAAAGCCCACATCTCCGGTGCAATGCACATCGAGTTCGACGAACACAATGCCATCGAGTGCGCGAAAGAAATCGTGCGGTCCGCAATTGAGAACTACCCAAATCGCGACAAAAACAAAGTGGCCATCCCCTCGAAGTCCGCTGACATGGTGGCTGGGTTCAGCCACGAGACCATCAACTACCTGCTGGGCGGGATTTTCCGAGCCTCATACCGTCCGCTCAATGATAACATTATCAATGGCCGTATTCGCGGCGTGGCCGGTGTGGTGGGCTGTAACAACGCCCGGACAAAGCATGATTATGACCACCTGACACTCATCAAAGAGCTGCTCAAAAACGACGTCATCGTTATCACCACCGGCTGCTCCGCCATAGCCTGCGGCAAAGAGGGCCTGATGAACCCTGTCAAAGGGCTGGAGTATTGCGGAGATGGCCTTCGCAGTGTTTGCGAGGCTGTGGGCATCCCGCCCGTGCTCCATATGGGCTCCTGCGTGGATAACTCCCGCATCCTCATGGCTGCCGCGGCCATGGTCAAGGACGGCGGCCTAGGCGATGACATAAGCGACCTTCCCGCCGCTGGAGCGGCCCCAGAGTGGATGAGCGAAAAGGCCATCTCAATCGGCCAATACTTCGTGGCCTCCGGTGTGTTCACGGTGTTCGGGACAACCTGGCCCGTCTCAGACAGCAAGAAGGTTTGCGATATGCTGTTCAATCGCTATGAGGAAACCATCAAGGGGAAATGGGCCTTCGAGAAAGACCCCATTGAAATGGCCAAGATGATGATCGCTCACATAGACGAGAAACGAAAAGCCCTGGGCATCGATAAGGCCCGAGAACGGGTGCTTATGGACATGGCGGCCCGCCGCGAGCTGGAAGCGGGTTGATGATCGCGGCCTCAGGTTTTACCGGCCTGGCGCCCCACTGCCGACTATCGATGCCAACAGCTAGTTAT
Source organism: uncultured Thermodesulfobacteriota bacterium (assembly GCA_964611635.1). Lineage (GTDB taxonomy): Bacteria > Desulfobacterota > JAFDED01 > JAFDED01 > JAFDED01 > JAFDED01. The sequence goes on along the minus strand of CAZTAS010000062.1, from coordinate 16,755 downwards.
AAGGAGGAGGAAACGTGTCAAAAATCATTTGTTCCGCTGCTATTCGAGGAGCTCATAAGATCGTTAATCGGGCGGAAGAGTTATACAAAGAGGCCCTGGAAAAATTCGGGCCCGAACAAGAGGTTGGATTCCCAAACACGGGCTACTACCTGCCTATTATATACGGTATTCTTGGCATCCCGGTCAAAACACTGGAGGACATTGGGCCCGTGCTGGAACAATCCCGGGACTTACTGCCACCGCCGGTGCGAGAGGATATCCACCTGCCCTATCTGGCACCTGCACTGGATGCCGGAATGGCCACTTTTTTCGCTGAAGAGATCATAGAGGTCATCAAGTACCTCAACGCCCCCGACGTTTACGTACAGGGCGAAGACCCAAAGGACGAAAACATCTGGCTTGGGGCGGCCGATGACATTATCCTGCGCAAACGTGGTGTGGAATTCGTGGACGGGACTGCTCCCGGTTTTGCCGCCATTCTCGGGGCAGCCCCAGACCCGCAAACGGCCAAACGCATCGCCGAAGAGCTTCAGCAGAAAAACCTTTACGTATTCATGTGCGCCGAGAATGAAGGGAAGCGATTTGCCGAGCAGTTAGTAGAGGCCGGCGTGCAGATTGGCTGGCCCACACGGCTGGTAAGCTTCAGTCCTGATGTATCAGGCGCGGTGTTCGCAATGGGGTTCGCCACCCGGGTGGCCCTGAGCTTCGGCGGCATCAAGCCCGGTGACTACCGCAAAATCCTGATTTACAATAAGGACCGCTGTTTCGCTTTTGCCATGCCCCTGGGTGCGGTGACGGACGAATGGTACGCCAACGCCGCCGGTGCCATCAACTGGGGATTCCCGGTCATTGCCGATACACCGATTCCCGAGGTGCTCCCCACCGGCATATGCACATACGAGCACGTGGTCTCCAATGTCCCGCTGGACAAGATCGTGGATCGCGCTGCCGAGGTGCGGGGTTTGAAGGTCACCGTGGCCCAGGTGCCCGTTCCCGTCGCGTATGGCCCAGCTTTTGAGGGAGAACGGGTACGCGGGGACGATATCTACCTGGAATGCGGCGGGGGTCGGTCTCAAGCGGTTGAGTGGGTTACCAGTGCCGAGATGGATGAGGTGAACGATGGCCATATCGAGGTCATCGGCCCAGAGCTGGCCGACGTCAAGCCCGGCAGCCGGCTTCCACTGGCCATCTTTGCCCAGGTGGCCGGGCGCAAGTTCCAGGAAGACTTCGAGCCTATCCTGGAGCGCCAGATCCATCACTTGATCAATTACGCACAGGGCTTGATGCACATCGGCCAGCGCGACATCGCCTGGCTGCGTGTCAGCAAGGCAGCCGTTGAAAAAGGATTAACTTTAAGTCATATCGGATCCATCCTGCACGCCAAGTTCCATCAGGACTTTGGCACTATATTCGATAAAGTGCAAATTAAAATATTTACAGAGGAGGACAAGGTCAAGGAGATACTCTCAGAAGCCAAGGATATCTATCGGGTGCGCGACGAGAGGATCGAGGGCATGGTGGACGAGGACACCGATACCTTTTACTCCTGCACGTTGTGCCAGAGCTTCGCACCAAATCATGTGTGCATTATCACACCGGAGCGCACTGGCCTTTGTGGCGCATACAACATCCTGGATTGCAAAGCCTCTTATGAGATCAATCCCACAGGGCCAAATCAGCCCGTTCCCAAGGGCGAAACCATCGATCCGCTTTACGGGCAGTGGGCGGGAGTCAACGAGTTCGTCTTTAAGGCTTCCCGCCAGAAAGTGGCCCGCTACGATGCATACAGCATCATGCGCGAGCCCATGACGTCCTGCGGGTGCTTTGAATGTATTGCAGCCTTCCTGCCCCAGTGTAACGGCATCATGACAGTGGACCGCGATTTCACGCGAGAGACGCCTTGTGGAATGAAGTTTACCACCCTGGCCGGAACCGTGGGGGGTGGCAACGTGACCCCTGGATTTGTGGGGCACAGTAAGTATTATATTACCAGCAAGAAATTCATACTTGCCGATGGCGGGATCAACCGGCTGGTCTGGATGCCACAACGATTGAAGGAGGAGATCCGGGATCGACTGGAGCGCCGGGGAAAGGAAATCGGCATCCCGGACTTAATCAACAGGATCGCAGACGAGACGGTGGGAACCACCGAGGAAGCTATACTTCCCTTCCTGCAGGAAAAAGAGCACCCGGCCCTTAGTATGGAGCCAATGATCTAACAATTAGCTAACTGACCTGAAGAAAAGAGGAGATGAATCTATGGCATTAACTGGAATTGCCATTTTTAAAATGTTGCCTAAAACCAATTGTGGAGAGTGCGGCGTGCCCACCTGCATGGCTTTTGCCATGAAACTGGCGCAAGGTCAGGCCGAGCTGGATTCGTGCCCTTATGTTTCCGATGAGGCCCGTGCCGCATTGGAGGAAGCGTCCGCGCCCCCCATCCGCCCAGTGACCATTGGAACAGGGGATGGTGGCATAAAGATCGGGGGGGAAACCGTGCTCTTCCGCCACGAGAAGACTTTTGTCAATCCTTCGGGCATTGCCGTGCTTATCACCGACGAGATGAGTGATGCTGAGGTGAATCAGCGGCTGGAACGGCTCAATACATTACAGTACGAACGAGTCGGGGTAATCCTGAAGCCGGACCTTGCGGCCCTGAAGTCCACTTCTGGCGATGCCGGACGCTTTGCGAAGCTGGTAGAGCGGGCTAAGCAGGGGACTCAGGCCGGCTTTATTCTCATGGCAGATAATCCTAATGTGTTAAAGGAAGGCCTGAAGTGCTGCGCGGAACGAAAGCCTCTCCTGTACGCCGCATCCCCGGAAACAACCGAATCCTTGGCTGCCCTAGCAAAGGAAGCCCAATGTCCCGTGGCAGCCCGCGCTAACGGGATCCAGGATCTTATCGGAGTGACCACCAAGCTGACCGAGGCGGGGCTCAAGGATATCGTGATCGATACTGGCTCTCGCAGCGCTCGGGGAGCCTTCGAGGATCAGATTATTCTGCGCCGTGCTGCCATTGAGCAAAAGTTCCGGCCTCTGGGATTTCCTACCATTACCTTTCCATGTGAAATGACGGACAACCCCATGAAAGAAGCGCTTCTTGCCTCCGTTTTCATTGCTAAATACGGCTCCATCATTGTACTGAGCAACCTGGACGGCTCCCTCCTGTTTCCTCTATTGGTACAGCGACTGAACATCTACACAGACCCGCAGCGACCCATGGCTACCACCCAGGGGATTTACGAGATAGGAGGGCCGGATGAAAACTCTCCCGTGGCTGTGACCAGCAACTTCTCGCTGACCTACTTTATTGTTTCCGGTGAAATCGAGACCAGCCGGATTCCAGCGTGGTTATTGGTAATGGATACAGAGGGTTTGAGCGTGTTGACTGCATGGGCTGCAGGGAAGTTCGTGGGCGATGCCATTGGGATCTTCATCAAAAAGAGTGGGATTGTCGACAAGATCAAGCATCGTAAGGTCATCATTCCAGGATATGCCGCGGCCATCAGTGGCGATCTGGAAGAAGAACTGGGTAGCGATTGGCAGGTGCAGATCGGTCCGCGAGAAGCAGCCCACATACCGGCATTCCTTAAGATGTGGAATCCTAACGGAGGTTGATAAAAAGGGGGATAATATGATTATACGAATAGGGGAGAATTTGAATGTTCGCATGAGTAAGATCGGCCGGGCAATGAAAGAGCGTGACCCAGGACCAATCCGTGATATGGCAGAGCGCATCGCCAAAAAAGGCGTTGATTACATCGACATTAACATGGGGCCAGCCCCCAGAGATGGCCATGAGTTGATGCCCTGGTTAATAAATATCTGCCAGGAGGTGGCTCCCGAGGTCCCATTGGCCCTTGACACAACCAATATAAATGCCATAGAGGCTGGCCTATCTGTGTGCAAAAACCGGCCCATCATCAATTCCATCATGGCCCGCCCCGAAAGGATGGAGAGCCTGCTCCCACTGGCGGCTAAATATGAGGCCGATTTCATCGCCCTTTTATGGGGGCCTTCCGGCATGCCGCGAGATGAAAACGAGCGCGCCGAACATACCGTCACATTGCTCTCCGCAGCAATGGAACTAGGTATTCCAGGCGAAAGAATATGGGTGGATCCAATCGTCACCCCGGTGAATGTCCAGCAGCAGCAGGTCAAGGCGTGCGTGGATTTCATGGCCATGCTAAAGGATATTGCTGAAGGCATGGGAATCGAGGGCGTTAAATCTACCTGCGGACTCTCAAACGTGTCCAATGGCGCTCCGGAGTCTGTAAGGCCTATCCTGAACCAGACCTACATGCTCATGCTGGAAAAAAACGGCATGCACTCAGCCATTGTGGACGCCTTTGATGATGCAATGGCATCCATATGCAAAGGTGAGATAGAGCGAATCCGAGAGCTGGTCTGGAATTTAATGGACGTCGGTGAAACTGATATGAGCTCCCTCAGCAATGAGGAAACGGATTATGTAAAGACCGCCAAGATATTACTTGGACAATCCCTGTACTCCGATTCCTGGCTGGAACTCTAATATATACCCGGGAGGAACGGCACTTTCTAAGCAATTGGATTCTCATGGAGATGTTCCCCCGTTTCCTATTATTTCCCCGGATGAGGCCGACATTCATTTAAGTGCCTTTTCCGGGAGACTTTTTGCTAGCCAAGGTCAACATGGTCGTGATTGGTTCCCCTCTCACTACGGTGATCATCTTCTCTTTTATTGCACATCATTATTCAAGCAATCCTTTCCTACTGCATATAAATTGCCGGTCAATTTAGTTGCATATTTGACAAGTTTGGCGCAATCTGGATATTTTGCACTAAATTATGTTCGTGCCTTAACATTAGCAATGGAGGGATGATGGCTGGATGACTTCGAAACTAAGAAATCCCATTAATCCGCACAGAACACAAAAGACGATAACGCTGCAGGGATTACCATTTTTTTACGGATGGGTAATTGTGGCGGTAGCTTTTATGAACATGTGCATGAGTCGAGGGATATCATCATCATTTTCCATTTTCTTCTTGGCCATTCTAAAGGAATACGGCTGGAGCAGGGCCGAAATTTCAGGCATCTATTCCACTTATGTGCTGCTGTATTTCTGCAGTGCTCTCTTGATAGGAATGCTGGTGGATCGACTGGGCACCCGCGCTGTGTTCCCCCTGGGCGCCCTGTTGGGGGGAGTGGGCTTAGCGGCCGCCAGCCGCAGCAAGGAACTATGGGAGCTTTACTTTTGGTTCGGCATTGTCACCTCCATGGGTGTTTGCGCTTTTGCATGGCTGCCCACCTCCAGTGTTCTGAAAATTTGGTTTTCTCGCAAGTTTGGTACGGCCATGGGTATTACCAATGCTGGCATCGGCCTGGGAATGCTTACGTTTCTCCCTCTCAGCCAAACTTTGACCCAGCGGTTCGGATGGCGAAGCGCGTTACTTATCCTGGCCGGTATTGTTTTAATTATAATCGGGCTGTTTAATGTGTTACTCCAGCGGAATAGGCCTTCGGATATGGGCCTGTTTCCGGACGGTGATCCACCAGAGCAAGAACCTCTTTCAAAAGCCCGCTCAAGGCATTATTCAAGGTTAGAAAAACAAAGATCAGCAACGGGATCCGAATTGGGATGGAGCATTCAACAAGCCATGCGCACCCGAGCCTTCTGGATGCTGGCCATCGCTTTTTTCTGCATGCCCATGGTTTCCTTCAGCCTTGTCCTGCACCAAATGGCTTATGTCGTAGACAAGGGTTTCAACCCGATTTATGCCGCCTGGGTTTTAGGGTTGATGGGAGTCGTTAACAGTGCTGGCATGATCTTTTTCGGGAGCATCTCTGATCGAATAGGCAGGGAGAAAGCTTTCACGCTCAGCAATGTCAGTATGGCTACTAGCATTTTGATGTTTAGTTGCCTCGATCTGAACCGGGAATGGACCCTCTGGGCTTATGTGGTTCTATCAGGACTGGGTCAGGGAGTCGGGGCCACCCTCTTCCCCCCGATGGTGGCAAATTTATTCCAAGGCGCTGGTTTCGGAAAAATAATGGGTATGCTCTCTATCAACTTGGGCTTTGGCGGTGCGTTCGGGGCGTGGCTACTCGGCACTATTTATGACCTGACAGGGACTTATCAACTTGGATTTATCCTTCTGGTGCTGATTCTGGCTGCCGCCGTTACTGCGGTGTGGATCGCTGCTCCCAGACATGGGCCATTGAAGCCAGGCGTCAGATAATTCGACAGGATATAAGATGTAATATTTAGGGCTGACCAAATCTCTAAAGTCTCCCGGTTTCCAAAAGTAAAACTTAAGCATTTTTTTTGTAGTATAAAAAAGTTGGGAATAAATCGAGTCAAAAGGAAAAGAATCTACTTATTATTACAACGAATGTAGTGATAGAAATGAATCGGAAAGCATTAATTCTTTCCTATACAAGAAAGACAGAACGGTTTGATCTGCCATTTATTTCAATCTTGCAGCTCAGCAGTAAAAGGAGGGAGGTTGGATACGGATGAAACCTCTTCGATGCTATATATGGATATGTATCTTCGTGTCGGGAGTATGGCTACTTGGGGGTTGCAATTCTGAGCCATCTTCCAGCAACTCAACTAAAGGCGGTGATAAAGAGCAGGCACCAGTTCATGTGGAAGGGCTGCGTGTATGGAAAGCGGAGTTCCGCCAAATCAGCATTCCCTATGAGGCAGTGGGAACGGTGGAGCCACTGACGAAGGTGAAGATTTCCAGTAAAATTAGCGGTTATGTGGATAAGCTTTTTGTCAGGGAGGGGGACTCGGTCCGAAAAGGCCAAGAGATGTTCCATGTAGAAAGCGAGGAACTACGCGCTCGCCTCGATCAGGCCAGGGCGGCCTATCGAGAGTCGCAGGCCGCGGCTGAAGAGCTGAATCGATCCATCGAAGCAGCCCGGGCCGGCAAGGCGCAGGCTATCTCGCAGCTCAGGCTCGCCGAAGCGGAGTTCAACAGAATGAAAACCCTTTACGAACGGCGGATCATCAGCAAAAGCCAGTACGATAAAGCCGAGACGGCGTACAAATCCGCCCAAGCTTCCGTGGACATAGCGGAGGCCAGCCTTAAGGCACTGGAGGCCAGCAAAAAGAGAATTGCTGCTGTAATACAGAGGACCCGGGCCAGTGAGAAAGAGGCTCTGGTTTTCGTGGATTATGCCACCATCCGCTCTCCCCTGGACGGGAAGGTCATCTCCAAAAGCGTAGAAATCGGGGATCTGGTGGGCCCCGGAAAGGTGCTTATACTCCTGGGCGACCCCTCCCAATGCCGCTTGGAAGCCAAGGTTGAGGAGAGCAAGATGCGTTTGATCCGGAAAGGCAGCTCGGTCCCTGTTGAGATTGAGGGGATTTCCGGGGGTAAGATCATCGGGAAAGTGGGTGAGATACTTCCAGGCATAGATCCCACTACCCGCTCAGGGATAGTCAAGGTGATCATCCCCCACAGCGATGAGCTGCGCAGCGGGATGTTCGGAAAAGCTTTTTTCTTCGTGGGTGAGGAGAGCGTTCTTGCCGTGCCGAAATCGGCTATCGTCCGGAAGGGGCAGCTCACCGGCGTTTATATTATCGACCAAGAGAAGACTGTTCGGTATCGGCTACTTAAGCTTGGCCGCGATTTAGCCGACGAGGTGGAGATTCTCTCCGGGCTGCAAGCCGGTGAGAACGTGGTGGTGGCCGGTATGGATAAAATCTCTGATGGCATCAAGGTGAGGCTTCCAGGATGACAGAAAACCAGGGTATTGCTGGAAAGGTCGGCGCCGCGTTCATCCATTCCAAGATGGTGCCGCTTTTGATACTTGCGTGCCTACTGCTGGGTCTATTTGCTGTCAAAGAGTCTCCCAAGGAAGAAGAGCCCCAGATAGTGGTTCCCATGGTGGACATTTTTGTCCCTTTCCCAGGCGCTGAGCCCAAGGAGGTGGCATCCCGGGTCACTTCACCACTGGAGAAGCTCATGTGGGAAATCCCCGGAGTCGAGTACGTGTATTCTACAGCCAGCCGTAATATGGGGATGGTGGTGGTTCGATTCAAAGTAGGCGAAGACGAAGAAAGAGCTTTGACCCGTTTGTACACTAAGATTCAGTACAATATGGATCGCATGCCGCCCGGGGTGCAAATGCCGCTTATCAAGCGGCGGAGCATTGACGATATGCCCATTATGTCGCTTACCCTATGGGGCGAAAATACCGACGGCTACCAGCTTCGACGCGTGGCCGCTGAGCTGGCCAACGAGCTGAAGCAGATTGAGGACATCTCCATCACCGAAATCCTCGGCGGCTATCCTCGGCAGCTTCGGGTTGAGCTAAAGCCCGAGGCTCTGAAGGCCTTGGGAATATCGATCCTGGAGGTGGCAAGGATGCTGGAAGGCTCCAACTGGAGAAGACCAGCTGGCGAAATTACCAGAGGTTACAACGAGTTGGTGGTGGAGGCTGGAGGATTCGTTACCAGCGCTCAGGACCTGGAAAAAATCGTGGTGGGCGTCGGTAGGGGGCAGCCCATATACCTCCGCCAAGTCGCCCTTGTGCTGGATGGCCCCTCTGAGCGGGAAAATTACCTTTTCATGAGGCTGGGAAAGAACTCCGGAGATTCGCAAGGAGTTACAAGCTCCTATTATCCTGCGGTCACCATCTCTATGGCAAAGCGAAAGGGCGCTGATGCCTCCAAACTCGCCCGATTGATCTTACAAAAAGTTGAGGGACTTCAGGGAAGCCTTATACCCAGCGGTATCCAGGTGACGGTCACCCGCAACTACGGACGCACTGCCAAGGAAAAAACCAACACTCTGCTAGAACACCTTGTGGGAGCTATCATCTCGGTTATTCTGGTGGTGAGTATTTTCATGGGCTGGAGATCAGGTTTTGTAGTATTCGTCTCAGTGCCGGTAACCTTCGCGTTAACGCTATTCGTTTACTACATCACCGGATATACATTGAACAGAGTTACCCTGTTTGCTCTGATATTCGTCACAGGGATTGTCATCGACGATTCCATAATCATTGTGGAAAACATCCACCGGCACTTCACCACACGGAGGGGAGACCTTCACAAACTGGCCGTGGAGGCAGTTGCTGAAGTAGGAAATCCCACTATCCTGGCCACCATCACCGTGATCGCCGCCATTTATCCCATGGCCTTCGTCACCGGGCTCATGGGGCCATACATGAAGCCCATGCCCGTGGGCGCGTCCATGGCCATGATATTCTCGCTTTTAGTGGCCCTTGTGGCAGGCCCATGGTTGTCATTCCGGATGCTCAAAGGACAAAGGGGTAAGGAAGGTTCAAAGGATGACGAGATCACTATCCGCTCCACCCGGATCTACCGGTTTTATGCTCGTCTGCTGACCCCGCTCCTGGCGAAACCCTGGAAGGCGTGTGTCATGCTGGGGGCGGTAACGCTTCTCCTGCTGCTCTCCATTCTGTTGATCCTTCTCAAGGCGGTGGAAATGAAGATGCTTCCTTTCGACAACAAGGATGAGTTGCAGGTCCTGATCGATTTGCCCGAGGGGACCACACTCGAGCAGACGAGCCGAGTGGCCATGGAGGAAGGGAATCATCTGATCACACTAGATGAGGTGCGGGACATCCAGTTGTATATCGGCATGCCGCAGCCTATGAACTTCAACGGTCTTGTACGGCACTATTTCCTGCGCCGGGCACCAAATCTAGCCGACATTCAGGTCAACCTAATCCACAAAAGTCGACGCAAAGTGAAGAGCCACCCCTTTGCCACCAGGATCCGCCCCCAACTGACCCGGATCGCCAATCGCTATGGCGCCCGGCTTAAAGTGGTGGAAGTTCCACCGGGGCCGCCGGTTCTCTCCACCCTGGTGGCGGAGGTATACGGCCCTGATCTTGAGGAGCAACTGGCCATGGCCATGGAGGTAAAAAAGATCTTCGAGGAGACGAATGGCGTAGTTGACGTGGACTGGTACGTGGAAAAACCACAAGAAAGGCTGGAATTCGCTGTTGATAACCAAAAAGCTTCTGCCCACGGTGTTACAACCCATCATGTAGCCCAAACTCTGGAAGCTGCCATGGCTGGCCTGACCGTGGGGCTTGCCCACCTGCCCGAGGAAAAGGAGGATGTCCCTATCCGTATCAGGCTTCCGATAGAAGTACGGTCCCATCTCCAGGCAGTACGCGCCATTGAGGTTCGAGCCTCGGACGGAAGCATGGTCCCATTGGGAGAGCTGGTCCGGTTAAGAGAGGACAAAACCCCCCAACCTATTTATCATAAGAACCTGATGCCCGTGGTTTATGTGGTGGGTGACGTTGCCGGTCAATTCGAAAGCCCCGTTTATGCCATACTGGCGATGCAGGAGCGCATCGCCAGGCTGACCACCAAGGGAGGCTCTGATGTGGATGTGCGATGGGTGGGTATGCCCATTTACTCTATAAATCCGACCATCAAGTGGGACGGGGAGTGGCAGGTCACTTATGAGGTATTCCGGGATCTGGGCATTGCATTCGGCATAGTCATGGTGGTGATTTACTTGATCCTGGTGGGATGGTTCAAGTCCTATTTAACCCCGGTGATGATGATGATCCCAATACCTCTGAGCTTGGTGGGACTCATTCCTGGGCACTGGGCCTTTGGTGCCTTCTTCACCGCCACCTCAATGATCGGATTCATAGCGCTGGCTGGCATCATGGTACGCAACTCTATTCTGCTTATCGATTTCATCGAGCTTAGCCTGGAAAGAGGCAACGACCTGGTTACGGCGATCATCGAGTCTGGGGCGGTGAGGACTCGGCCTATCATATTGACGGCGGGAACTGTGGTCATCGGTGCCCTTTTCATCATTCCCGACCCCATCTTCCAGGGCTTGGGGGTCGCGCTGATGACCGGAGGTTTTGCCTCAACTGTTTTGACTCTTTTTGTAATCCCGATTTTGTATTATTTTTACAAACATTGGGCGATAAAGGTGGGAGAGCCCCCCGAAGCTCCAGGAAACCATAAATAGAATTCCACGGCTCCAAATGTTGACGATTAATATAAAACATTTTTTACCGTGAGCTTTTCGGATTCCCATGATTAATTGTTTTCAGCTTTTAAAGGCCTTCGATTAAAGAAAACTGTTAAAGCCACCGGCGAATATATAATCACGAGGATCATCAATGGAATCCACATTTGGGCAATATTTCGTTGGTTAAAGATGCCCTGAATAAAATAGGCAGCAATCAACAAGATTCCTGTAAGGTTGTGAATGCGAATGGTCAACAGATTCGCCGGTGCCATTTTAAGAGGATCATGGTAATTTTGATATAAGATATTAAAAGCTTTAATGGAAAGGAAGATTGTTGCGAGACTTAAGTAAATCAAATAACTCGTCATTCCCATAATTGGTGAAATTATTATGATTATATAGGCCAGCAATAAGCTAAATCCATAAAGCCAGACGGCGGTTTTTGTGCCAAATCGTACCACAAGATTTAGCTTTCCCGCTGTTCTATCATCCTTCTCGTCCGGGATTTCGTTGATGGTAATCATTGAAAACATCATAAATCCCAAGGGAAGGACAACCAACAATGCTTCCCACGATAGGCGCTGGACTTGAACAAAAAAAGATCCCATTCCTATGGTGAAACTGAAATTGATCAATTGGGATATTTCTCCAAATCCACGATAACCATATTGAATAGGTGGTGCAGTGTAGAAATAAGAACACGCCATGCCGAAAGCGCCAAAGAGCAGCACCGTCCAGCCCCGCATTGCCGTGAGGTAAAGGCCTATCAGAATTGCTATGAAATAGCCTATTATAAAAGCTCGCCGCATTTGTTCTGATTTAATCAATCCCCCGGTCAACATGCCACTCCCACCGGAATAGGGATTTTTCTCTCGATCTTTGGCCCGATCAACCGAATGTAGAAAGTCGAAATAATCATCTGTCATATTTAAGGCTATATGATTGATTGTGACACCAATAACGGTCAATAAAAAATAGCCCAGATGGAATTCATTATAAATGCTCCAGGCCATAAACCCGCCCAGAAAAGCGGGTAAAAAGCTTGGTGGGACAAAATGAAATCGAAAAGCCCTCCACCAGATTCCCATTGCTTTATATGTTGATCTCATTTACTTGCTTTTTTCTTTGTAAAACCCAAAAATGAACATTCTATCAGGTTTGAAACCCACACGGTTTTTCCACAATTAAGGGATTATTTTTTGAGCTTCTTTATATCACAAAGGAATTAATTTCGATTGAATTTTTTAGATATGGTTGCCAAGCCATTTGGTGTCATATATTCCCGGATGTTAACCCATTCTATTGAAGACCAAAGAATTAGGTATTGTATGGAAAAGTTCTCTTGCTTGAGAATAAAAGTAAGTGTATATACGTATAATCAACAAATTGTGGCCGCGGTAAATAAAGATTTTTTTCTATATTATTTTACTTCGGATTGGTGTAAGCAATAGATAATCTAAGAATATTTACTGTCTATGTGGAGGAATGCGGTCGGGCAAAGAAAAAGGCTACTGCCTTACCATATTAAAAAAGGGAGCAACATAAGGCATTCCATGAATCTAGACAGACATATAAATGATCATTAACTTAAAAATTATAATATCATAGGTTATAAAGTATCTGCGGAAAGGGGGTTGATGTAACAGATGCATGTAGGTTTTTAGCTCTTCAACAATCTTATGAGAATCTACAAATCAAGCCTTCAGGAAAATGAAGCAATCCATTGCATACAAGGAGTTGACTATGGACAAAAAAGAATTCGGGTTCCCTTTTTTAGATATCCTTCAACGCCCCCCCAAGCCTAGGAGAGTATGGGTAACCGTCATGTCGGACACCGGTATGCCCCCGGGTTATCAGCGGGATTTTTTACGAATGACCAGCGACATTATCGATTACGCTAAGTTCGTCGATCATCCGGGCAACATTGGGGGCTATCCAATCGATTTGATCCAGGAAAAGATCAACATTTATAAGGAGTACGGAATACCTAGCTTTCTTGGAGGAATACCGTTTGAGGTGGCTGCTGTGCAGGGGAAAGTGACTGAATATTTTAACAGGATTGCGGAATTGGGTTTCCAGGCCGTGGAAATCAGCGAGGACATGATCGCACAGCCGCTTGCCCCTGCTCAGCGCGAGAGATTCATTAAACAAGCCAAGGACTTGGGCCTGGAGGTCTTCACCGAATTGGGGCGAAAATTCCCAGACGCTCCTCTGGAGCGCGGCGAGGTAGTAGAATCTGCTCTGCGCGACCTGAAAAACGGCGCCAAGAAAGTGGTTATCGAGAACAGCGACCTGGTGAAGCTCCAGAATGAGGACCCCACATTTTTCACAGATGTTTCCCGGGAGGTGGGTAAAGAGCATCTGATTTTCGAGGCCGGTCCTGGGCAATGGCCGAGCCTGGCAGCCTGGCTTATTCGTTCTCTTGGACCCGATGTCAACATTGAGAACATCACTGACAAAGAGATTATTCCCCTGGATGCCATGCGCCGCCAGTTGCATCGAAACATCGAATACGCCTTTTTCCACGAGGCCAAGGCCTAAAAAGGCTATAAGTTCTCCGCTTACCTTTAGAAGTGGTTGGAATAAGCTACTCCAGGGTATCGGAGTGCAATAAGGCTTATTTATACTTTAGTTTTTCTCGCTTCAGATTGACGGAGTGGTTCGATCAGCCTTTCTTTTTTGATAGGAGGATTTCGCGGGCCCGCACTGGGCTAAAGATGCCACACAGGCACGGGCGAGCCAGCTCTTTGCAGACCTCGTCCACGTCCCGATGACCAGCTCCAACATCATCCAGTGCCTTTCGTGCCAGATTGAACGTGACATAGCCGTGGCCGCACATTGTGCTGATAGCCAGGATGTCGGGATTCGGGATCAGCTCCATAGGGCCCAGTACACCGAGGGAGAGAGCCACAGTGTGAAAGGAGAGGCCGGTTTTACGACAGCAGCGCTCCACCCCTTGAAAAAGCCCCTGGGCTGTCACTGAGATGCCCAGGTCTGCTTTTTTCACTTCCTCCATGGCCCGGCAAAGCTTTTCCTCGCTTTCAAATGCCGCGTGCACAGTGGAGCGTGTTGTAATAGAACGCTCCAGTTCATCGTTGGTTTTGACAAAGCGGCTTCCTTGTCTCGATACTCCTATATTGACCGCTCCCGCTCGCTGGACGATATGGAGGAACTCCCGAAGCCGCGCAACAGCGTTCTTATCATTGACCTTCTTGGAGATCATCGCCAGTAAGTGATAGTCGTGTGCCAGGCTTTCAGGCTTACCAATACGGTGAGCTGCATGCGTCATGGCTTCATCCTCCCTTGAAAGATGCAGGCGGGTTTACCCAGCCCCAGATTAACTTTACCGTTGGGCCGAAGGGTGTATCCGAGTCTGTCGAGCGCAGCAGTTGGAAATAATTCCTGCCCGGATTCAACCTTTCGAATCAGCGTTACTGTTGTCAGAGTGCCAAGATTCTGGCACAGATTCGAAATTAACTCCATGGCACGATCGAATCCCGCCTCGTCCGTCTTGAAGGTTACATAAACGGTAAGTGCTCTCTGTCCCAGCACTTCTTCGGGGAAAGTGCCCCGAGCGGGATCATCCATTATGCGTGTGGTGGGAACCGTCGGGTCGAATTGTATGCCAATTTGCGCCAGGGCTCTTGTTATTTTCTCCACATCCCTGAACGAGACCCCGGAGTTTGGCCTCCCCAGTTCCACCTGGACCCCGATCTCGTCAGGCCAATAATTACCATCCACTTCGTTGGTCTTCTCCCCTCCCCCTCGGCCCCGGGCTTTCACATGGGGAAGAGGTGATACAAAAGTGGTGTCGCTGAGAGCCGCCCTCAGGACCCTCGGCCACTTCAGGGATTCCTCATCTCGATGAAATGCCCCACAGATTTCCTGAGCTGCCCTCTGGCAGTTCCCACATTCAACGCAAATTTCCTCGTCAACCGATGCAATCCGTTCGAATTGCATAGAGATAGCCTCCACAGGGCAATAGGGGATGCAGGACTTGCAGCCAAAACACTTAGCTTCATCAATTCGCACGATATTCCTCCTTTTGTTTATTTAATGAAATTTGAATTATTATTTATTATTATACTAAAAAATGATCATCACCTTCAAATATTTGATGTGGTATAATATTTTATAGGACTGAAAATTATTTCTCTGAAAGGAGCCGCGAGGGAGAAAAAGCGCATTACTGCTTCTGAGAAGCGGAAAAAATTACGCAAGATGCTGCAGTCCGGAGAGCCGATCATGGCTCCCGGGATTTATGATGCCTTTTGCGCTCGAATGGTGGAGCGGGCCGGATTTTCCGCGGCATATTTGACGGGGAACGGTGTCTCCGCAAGCCTCCTTGGACAACCTGACGTGGGCTTGGTAACATTGACGGAGGTGACCCAGCACGCCGGGCGCATTGCAGAAGCGCTGAATATACCGCTGGTTGCCGACGCTGATACGGGCTACGGCAATGCCCTGAATGTTATGCGGACACTGAAGGAGTTCGAAGCCGCAGGCGTAGCAGCCATCCACATTGAGGACCAGATATCACCAAAGAAGTGTGGTCATTTGCCGGGCTCTCGCCAAGTGGTTTCGGAGCAGGAGCAAGTGCTGAAGCTTCAGGCGGCGCTGGAAGCACGCCAGGATCCTGATTTAATCATAATCGCCAGGACTGATGCGCGCTCGGCTCATGGGCTGAATGAAGCCATACACAGGGCGAGAGCGTATCATGCGGCAGGTGCGGACATGGTTTTCGTGGAGCTGGCCGGCCAAAACAGCCTTGAGGAGATCCGGGTTGTCAGACAAAACCTGAATGCGCCGCTTGTGCTGAACATGGACTCAGCAGGCCCTCTCTCCACGCTGACTATGGAGGATCTGCGGGAGATGGGAATTGCTCTGGCCATTTATCCGGGAATTGTAAGGTATGTTGTGTTAAGGGCTGTAAATAAGGCTTTGAAGAAGATGAAAGAGGAAGGTAGCATTCGGGGGCTTGGAGAACAGATGGCAACGTTCGATGAGTATAACGAAGTGTTGGGGTGGAGCAGAATTCAATCCCTGGAGAAGCGATTTTTGCTCGAAGTGCCGCCTGTCGGCTGAGTGAAATGCGGGTGGTCTCTGAAACACACCAATCCTCGTCATCGATCTCGATTCCCTGGAGACGTTCGGGGGGTGATTCACCCCCCGCTATAACTCCCGCAAGTGCAGTGAGTCAAACGAGGTTTTCGCATGCCACCCTCACTCACCACCTCGGCTTCCACCAGGTTCACGTAATTTTGGAATTCTTCAAATTTTGACACCCGATCTAAGAGGATTTTCTTACGGCTGGATTTGAGCTAAAAATCTTTTTGCATCGTTTTGTTCTTTCCTTTAAACGTCTATCCAAAGATATTTGAAATTTTTTGACTTCCACCGACGACGGTCCCATGATTTGGTTGGACTCCAAAATCTAGGGGGGAACGCCGATGGAAGCCTTCTTGGAACTGTATGCCGGGATGATCGCGTTTGTCTACCATTGTTTTGATCGCATCGTCATCAATGGGTACCTCTCCATACTGTCGCGCCCCGAAAACGTCGTCTACTTCTTCCGGGAGGTCGTTGGCATCAAGGCCATTACCAAGGAGGTCCTGACCCAGAGGACCCGTGAGTACCAGCGCTGGGTAGAGGCCTATGCCCTCAACCATGACATCCCCATGCAATAGGACGAAAAGGGAGTCCGTAAAGAGGAGTTGGTGGCCCCATATCTGCGACGCATGGAACGCGCCAAACGCTATGGTGTCTATTTCATCTTGCAGA
>CAZTAS010000061.1:0-29228 GCA_964611635.1 uncultured Thermodesulfobacteriota bacterium | reverse complement strand
TCCTGGGGCTGAAGTAGGTCCCAAGGGTTTGGCTGTTCGCCAATTAAAGCGGTACGCGAGCTGGGTTTAAAACGTCGTGAGACAGTTTGGTCCCTATCTGTCGCGGGCGCAGGAGATTTGAGGGAAGCTGCCCCTAGTACGAGAGGACCGGGGTGGACGAACCGCTAGTGTGCCAGTTGTTCCGCCAGGGGCATTGCTGGGTAGCTATGTTCGGACCGGATAACCGCTGAAAGCATCTAAGTGGGAAGCCGACCCCAAGATTAGATCTCCCCCTCTGGTGGTAACACCAGAGTTAAGGCCCCTTGGAGAACACAAGGTTGATAGGCTGGGTGTGCAAGCGCAGTAATGCGTTAAGCTAACCAGTACTAATAGGCCGAGAGGCTTGATCATAATGCTTGGTGATCGACCTTTGCAGTCTCGAAAATCTTTCGCATCGCCCTCATATGTTGATTGATACCTTTTCCGGTGGCAATAGCGAGGAGGAAACACCCGTTCCCATACCGAACACGGAAGTTAAGCTCCTCCGCGCCGATGGTACTGCGCGGTTCCCTGCGTGGGAGAGTAGGTCGCTGCCGGATTTTTTATTTTTACCTTCCATCCTTCTCTTCATAATAAAACCGCAAAAATTTGCCAGGAGAATTCTCAATATTTCAAGAGAGAATTCTGATGAAATTCCTTAAAAAATTTAATCCTTGATACAAAAACTGGTCTCATCTATAATTTCATTTATTGAGCTTTCTGTTTCTTTATATCGCTTTCATTTAATGGAAGGAGAAATATCTTTGAAACGCATTCTAATTACCGGCGGGGCCGGTTTTATTGGGAGTCACCTATGTGATTTTCTGCTGGAGCAAGGCTACGATGTCCTTTGCCTTGACAACTTTTTCACCGGATCCAAAGACAACATCCGCCATTTGCTCTCAAATCCATGTTTTGAGCTGGTTCGTCATGACCTTGTCCAGCCGATCTTTTTGGAAGTTGACCAGATTTATAACCTGGCATGCCCGGCATCACCTGTACACTATCAATATAACCCCGTAAAGACCATTAAGACTTCTGTCATGGGGACCATCAACATGCTTGGCATGGCCAAGAGGGTGCGAGCGCGCATTCTTCAGGCTTCAACCTCTGAGGTTTATGGGGATCCACAGTGTCAACCACAGACAGAAGATTACTGGGGACATGTCAATCCCATTGGATTACGATCATGCTATGACGAGGGAAAGCGTGTGGCTGAAACCCTGATGATGGATTATCACCGTCAAAATGGTGTGGATATCCGTATTGCGAGGATCTTCAATACCTATGGGCCCCGAATGGCATTGAACGATGGGCGGGTCATTAGCAATTTCATCGTTCAAGCTTTGAAGGGTCAGCCACTGACCATCTATGGGGGCGGATCCCAGACACGCTCATTCTGCTACGTCAGCGACATGGTGGAGGGGCTGTACAGGATGATGGAGCAGGAGCAGTGCCTGGGCCCCATTAATCTGGGAAATTCGGAAGAATTTACCATTCTAGAGCTAGCTCAGATCATATTGGATCTGACCGCTTCATCATCAGAGATCATATTCGCCTCGCCCTTGCCCGACGACCCTTCCAGGCGCCGCCCATCAATACAGAAAGCACGGGAGATCCTGGAGTGGGAGCCTACAATTCCCCTGGAAGAGGGCCTTAAACATACTATTGCTTATTTTCGTGGGTTGATTGGAATGAATTCCCATAGAAAGAAGGTCGAATCAGCCCACGATAATAAGCCGGAGACCATGGCTAAGTCAGGACGATGAAAGTATTGGTGACTGGAGGCGCGGGATATATCGGCTCTCACACTGTAAGAGAGTTGTTAGAATCCGGGCATTCTGCCATTACTTTCGATAACCTCTCTGAAGGGCACTTGGAGGCCATAAGGGGAGAGGCTTTCATTCAAGGGGATTTAACCCGATTTGGTGACATCCGCAATGCCCTATTGGACTCCGGGTCTGAGGCGGTCATCCACTTTGCCGCCAGTTGTTACGTCGGGGAGTCAGTGGAAGATCCGGCCAAGTACTATCAAAATAATGTGGTGGGCGGGCTTAATCTGCTTCGGGCAATGGTGGAGACAGGAGTCCGGTTCCTAATCTTTTCCTCTTCCGCCGCTGTGTACGGCATTCCTTCGCAGATTCCCATCAGTGAGGATCATCCCCGGATACCCATCAACCCTTACGGCCGGACAAAGAAAATTGTTGAGATGATGATGGAGGATTTCGGGCGGGCCTATGGCTTTCGATGGGTGTCCCTTCGCTATTTCAACGCGGCCGGAGCCCATCCGGATGGGTCCATGGGCGAAAGCCATCGTCCAGAGACGCATCTGATCCCTTTGATTCTGGAGGCGGCACTGGGACGGCGTCCAGGCATCTCGGTTTATGGATCCGACTATGATACCCCCGACGGCACCTGCATCAGGGATTACATTCATATTGTCGATCTGGCTCGGGCGCATGTGCGGGCCCTAGATTACTTGCAATCAGGGGAGGGCAACGAAGCCATTAACCTCGGTAACGGCAAAGGGTTCTCTGTGCGGGAAGTTATTCAGGTGGCCCGAAGTGTGACAGGCCGTTCGATTCCGGCCGTGGACGCCCCCAGAAGACCCGGGGACCCGGATCAACTCATAAGCAGCAGCAGCAAGTCCAGGCGGCTGCTAGGGTGGGAACCGGCATACCCTGGTCTGGAGCAGATCATCCACACGGCCTGGCAATGGCACCAAAATCAGCGATATTGATATTTCAAATAAGGTTCAAGGAACAAGGTTCAAGGTCCAAGGAAAAAAGATTAATACCAAATATTATCGGGTGCTTGTGCAAAAGTCAGGACTTGAGCCAAAAGACAGTGTCAGATTCTGGTAATGCCCCTTAGTTGCTGATGTCCTCATGGAGTACTTCCTGTAATCGAGGTTTGACACGTTTACTTAAAAGGTGTAGATTATTTCCCAAAATAGACAGTTAATTTCTGGTCAGGGCAACTTATGTTTATGCCATTTTTTCTTTCTAATTTTCGTTTACTTGTTTTGGACCAAAAGAGAATCCTAACTTGCCTAATTTCTTTAAAAACGCAGAATATGCATAAAAATTAATGTTAAGCGCCCTCGACAGA
The DNA here is from genome assembly GCA_964611635.1 of uncultured Thermodesulfobacteriota bacterium. GTDB lineage: Bacteria > Desulfobacterota > JAFDED01 > JAFDED01 > JAFDED01 > JAFDED01. The sequence continues at coordinate 26,099 of CAZTAS010000061.1, read as the reverse complement.
TGAGAGTCACAATGCACATATTGAACTTTCTCAAAAAGCAAAGTCAGAAACAGATGGGTGATGATTTCATCACGTGTGAGTATCGGTTACTGTGCAGCGGCACAATCTACAACAGCGATGTACTGACTGCCGACTGGCGAAAATCAGATGCTGCGCGGCTTCTTCTAAATTCTCCTTTTACAGTTATCGTTGCAAGTCAGCCGTTCGATGATTATCCACAGGAACTCGCTTTACGGTTTACTGCAGACCGGGCCAGTGAAAAGCGAAGAATGGGTAAGAGTAGCTTCTATCCTGACGAGGAAATAGCCCGAGACATAGCTACATTGTTGTGTTTGTTCTCTAGGCGTTTAGTAACAGTCAGCGCGAAAATTAGAGAGATGCATCCAAAGCAATATGAAGGGGAACAGGAAGTCTTTCGCGATTGGCCCATAGGTTTCGTCAACTCGTTAAAGGTAAACCATTGGGACCGCCAGCCGGCTACAGTGGTCTATGGCCCCGGCGGTGTTAATAAGATTATTGATTACAATCCAAAACCTAAACCTATTTCATCGAGGAAGCTCCAGAAACTATTTCTCTCTTTGCCAAGCTCGCACTATGCGGAAAGCATCGTGAAGAGCGCACGACTATATACATTGGCCCTGGAGCGGATTGGTCAAGATGTGGATATCGCATATCAACTCTTAATCGCCAGTATTGAGACCATTGCGAATGACTTCTATCGGAGATATGCTCCGACTGAGTCAGAAATGATAGAGGTCAAAAAGAATGTTCTTAACCTTGCAATCCAACTCGGCCTAACTGAGGAAAAGGGAAAACAACTTGCCATTGAAGCTTGCAAGGGGATGTTTTGGCATACGCGCAAATTTTCCAAGTTTCTCACCGAGAATACTGGCGAAGAATTGTGGACTGAAGATGACGTATTCAAGCTACCGGAGCGATTCCTGCCAAAAAAGTTAGACTTTGAGTCCGCTATTAAGGAGATTTACGAAGCTCGCGGCAAGGCTTCTCATTCTGGAGGTATCTATCCAGCCAGCGCTCATTTGGGTACGCGTTCTACGTTGCCTGTGGAAGTACTTTTGGATATCGGCCACTCGGAGAGGCCATTTCCTCCGATAGCGTGGTTTGAGCGTGTAGTTAATTCTGCGATAACAGGCTTTATGTACCGATTAATTGCACCCGAGATCGGGCAAGCGCAATCCTCTCAAGTCGCGGAAAAGGAGCGAATTCTGAAGACCATCTCTGAGCTTCCAGGGAATGTGCAAGATAGTCTAAGGAAACTCGTGCATTGGACAGCACGGTTTCTGGGCGCCGCAATGATTAATCCTCACGCACCAAACAGTGAATGGGCGGATAGCTCAGAGACCGTAGCAATTCTCAACAAAATGGGAATTATCGGAGGAGAAGGAAATGGTCTCCAAGGTTCATCGTGGTTGAAAGACCGCGAAATTGGGGAGATTGCTGGACAGTTTGTGTTTGGTGCAGAAAAGAATCCGTTTCGCGGTAACGAATTATTGCTTCCTAGAGGTTCGAATACATCCAAGAACGAGGCAGAATACTGAACTCAATCTGCGGGAAAATCGCTTTTGATACATGCCCATCCATATTTGTACGAAAGGGGTAATTCCCTATCGGGTTTTCCTACTATCCTCTCTTTCGATCAAAAATCATCAACCATACATAATTTATCCCGGTGAACGTTAGTAGGTGAAACAATTGGCCGAGACTTGATTTGACAGTGTTTGCTAGATCAAATTTTGGTTTTCACAGTTATTGTGAAAAACTTTTTCTTGCCTGGATAAGACCGCTCAGCATTGATGATATTTCATTTGCCTCTTTAAGCCACTCGTTCCCGACTTCTTTGTTAATATAGCCAATGTCAATTCCGATATAAATTTGAGTTCGCAACTCACCACAGGAACCTTTAGCATAAGATAAAAAAGTCAAACACTCTTTTAGAGATTCTCTTTCAAATCCTTCTGCAATATTGCTGGGTACGGATAACCCGGATCTCGTAATCTGATCTTTGAATCCATAATCCTTCAGTTCTTTTAATTGATTATATATGTTCGCGCTTAACCGTGCGGACCTCTTCCACACCTCAAGATCCTCAAATCTCATTGCAACCATCCCTCAACTTGGGCTTTATGAGCCTATAATCTTCCTTTTTCCTTACACCTTGAACCTTTCACCTTGGACCTTGAACCTTTCTCCTTAAACCTTCTTCACAGGGATGGCTCGAGGAGCTCGATGATGTCTCGCGCTTTCATGAATTCTTCTTTTCCAAGTTCCTTTATGCCGTCCTCGAGCATCGTCAGGCAGTATGGGCAGGCGGTTGAAACTGTGCTTGATCCGGTTTCCGCGGCTTCCTGCGTCCGGATATGATTAATGCGCTGTCCTATGGACTCATCCATCCACATCCGCCCGCCACCAGCACCGCAGCAGAAGCTTTTACTCCGCCTGCGGGGCATTTCCTGGAGTTCCACGCCGGGGATGGCCTGCAGCACTGTCCTCGGCTCGTCGTAAATATCGTTGTATCGACCCAGATAGCATGAATCGTGGTATACAACGCGCTCCCCATCGATCTGGTTGGTGGGGCGGATCTTTCCCTCCGTTAGGAGCCGGGATAAAAGCTGTGTATGGTGTATTACCTCGTAATGACCGCCATAGCGGGGGTATTCGCATTTAAAAGAGTTGAAGCAATGGGGGCACATTGTTATGATCTTGTGGATGTTGTATCGCTTAAAGGCCTCCACGTTCATCTGAACCAGGGTGGCGTAAAGATAATCGTTTCCTATTCGGCGGGCCGGGTCGCCACAGCAGGTCTCTTCCGGGCCCAGGATAGCAAAATCAACGCCCAAATTTTTCATCAAGCGGGCGAGGGCGCGTGCGACCTTTTGATTGCGGTCGTCGTAAGATCCTGCGCAACCCGGATAAAACAAAATTGGGCTTCGATCAGAAGGATCATATTTAAAGCCAATTATCTCACTGATATCTCCTGGACTTGTTGAGCAATTTGGCTTCTCTGAAAAGATTGGTATATCAAGCCCTTTGGCCCAGTCCCCCCGGAGAGCCGCTCCGATGCCCCAGGGATTCCCGTTGGTTTCAATGTTGCGGAAAACGTTTACCACTTCCGGAGGGAATCGGCTTTCAACCAAGACCATGTATTGGCGCATTGGCAAGAGTTTGGTCATAGGTTCAACGCAAACGGGGCAGGCATCAATGCAGGCTCGGCATGTTGTGCATGCCCATATCACCTCATCTTCTATGATGCTGCCTATCAGGTCCGAATCCGATTCTCCGGGATTCACCTTATCATATAAAATTTTCTGATGGATATGTTCCTTCAGGTCCAGGATCACCTTCTTGGGGGAGAGGGGCTTCTGGCTGAGGTGGGCCGGGCAGTTGTCCTGGCACCGGCCGCAGCGCGTGCATGACTCTGTGTCGAGCATCTGCTTCCAGCTGAACTCCTCCACCCTATGCACACCGAAGGTCTCCGCCGTCTCGAATAGTTCCGTGGGGATACCGGGTGCTTCACCGCGTGGCGCCGTATTATGAAGAAACACATTGGCTGTTGAGGTGATAATGTGTATCATCCGGGAATGGGGGATGTAAGCGATGAAGCCGAGAGCCAACACCGCATGAAACCACCATCCGAATCGATGCAGCCCAAGCATGGCGTCCTGTCCGAGCAAGCCCGTAAATATGGTGGCCGCGACATAGCCAACCGGAGACCAGGGGGCCAGTCCCGGGTTCTGCTGCAGCTCCGTGGCAGCCATGCGCAGGCCCTCAACGCTGAATCCCGTGACAATAATAGCAAAGAGCAATCCCAAGGTCACAGCGTCGTCTGAAAGGACATCGTTCACGCGCTCCGGCCTCTGGATGTAACGGCGGTAAGCTGCCATTAGCACACCCGCAAGGAACACCAGGCCCATTATGTCAAGAGAAAGTGAGAAAAGCTTATAAAATGAGCCTTTGAGAAAAGCCACATCGAACAAAAGCTCAGTCACATCCTCCTGGATGGCGATCAAGGTGGTCCCCAAAAAGAGGATGGCAAAACCCCAGAACATGAAGAAATGCATCCAGCCTGCGTACTTTTCACGTAGTATACGCGTGTGACCGAACACGTTGACTACGAGGAATACCAGGCGCTGCCAGGGATTGTCGGTGCGGTTCTCCTCGGGCCCAAGCCTCCAGAAACGATAGAGACGATAAGGCTTTCTGTAAAGGCCATAGGCAAAGAGGGCCAGCGTAATAATGGCCAAGACATATATATAAACCCTTCCGTAAGGGATATTCCAAAGGATTTCCCTCGTTATCATTATTATTTTCTCCTGTCGCAGAATCGATAAGGGTTTTGGGCCGGATGGCTCTTGCGCTCCGCGTTGTGGATTCTATTCTTTGAGCACCTCTTTCAGGGCCTTGGTAAGCTCCGGTACAATTTTGAACAGGTCGGCTGCTATCCCATAATCAGCTTTTTGAAATATGGGGGCGTCAGGGTCCTTGTTGATGGCCACGATGTATTTGGAGGATGCCATGCCAGCCAGATGCTGGATTGCCCCGGAGATTCCGCAGGCAATATACAGGTTGGGTGTGACGGTCTTGCCTGTCTGCCCCACCTGGTCGGATTGCGGCCTCCAGCCGGCATCAACGGCTGATCGAGAAGCTCCCACTGTGGCTCCCAGAACGTCAGCCAGTTCCTCGATGATGGCGAAATTTTCTGGCGATTTCATCCCGCGCCCGCCGGATACGATGATTTCAGCTTCCGTTAGGTCAGGCCGATCGGTTGTCGCTGCCTGCAGCTCCACCCGCCGGACGCCCACATCAGTTTGAGGCTGAACCGAAACCGAGATTACCTCCGGCTCCCGAGGGGTCTCTATGATTTCCAATACATTGGGCCGTGCCTGGACGATCTGGGGCTCGGATTTCTGAAAGACAACGTCCTCGAAGGCCTTGCCAGCATATACGGGACGTCGAGCCTTGAGGTTGCCATCCTCGATGAAAAACTGGGTGCAATCTGATATTATTCCCGTTTCCAGCCTGGCGGCCACAAGAGGGCTTAAGTCCTTCCCTTGTGCGGTGGCTCCGAAAAGCAATATGGCGGGCTGATATTGGCGGGCAATTTCGCTGATGATTCTGGCGTAGACCTGGCCGTTGTAAATCTCCAGATCAGGATTTTCTGCCAGGTAAACCTTATTGGGGCCGTATCGGCCGAATTCAGGGCTCAGTCCCCCAACGTTGTTGCCAACAAGTACTGCAGCCAGCTCATCACCGCGTGCATCAGCAAGCTTTCGGCCTTCGCTGAGCAGCTCGAAGGCGTTCTTTTTCAGCTTTCCATCTTTAACTTCGGCGTATACCCAGACATCTTTTCCCATTTTGATCTCCTTGAATTCTAGGAAAATACAAGACTAATATTTATATTTCATGAATTAATTAAATAATTTTGGCCTCTTCGCGAAGGGCCTTGGCCAGCTTTTGGGCTGCCTCTGCAGGCTCACCCTCCAGGATTTTTCCTCTGGCGCGCTCCGGAGGCAAGCTCATAAAAGCAACGCGGGTTTTGGATCCTGCCAGGCCGGCGGAGTCGGCTTCCAGTCCCAGGTCCGCGGCAGTCTTGACAATCACAGGCTTTTTGCGGGCCTTCATGATTCCAGGCAGCGAGGCATAACGCGGCTCATTGAGCCCTTTCTGGGCAGTGATTATGGCCGGCAACCGCACCTCCACTACCTCATTGCCTCCTTCGATCTGCCTTGTTGCCAGTGCTGACTTCTTGTCTTCGGCAACCTCGAGCTTGGTGACGACCTGCACGATGGGCAGGTTTAGCATCTCGGACAGGTAGCCCGCTACCTGCATGGATTGATCATCGATGGCTATTCGGCCCATAAGGATGATATCATACGAAAGGGTTCGTATGGCTGCTGCCAGCGCACGGGCGGTGGCATAGCAGTCTGCCTTCATGAATGCATCGTCCTTCAGGTGAATGCCTTCATCGGCTCCCATGGCCAGAAAGGTGCGCATTGATTCCATGATACGGTCCGGGCCCATGGTAAGCACCGTCACCTTTCCATCACCAAACTTTTCCTTGAGCCTCAGCGCCTCTTCCACTGCATACTCGTCATACGGATTGGCCACGAACTTGACGCCTTCCGTGACGATTCCGGTTTTTTCAGGGTTGATCTTGATGACCGTTTCTGTATCCGGAACCTGTTTCAAGCACACAACACTGTTCACGTTCAACCTCCTTGCAACTTAAAGATTATCGCTTTTTTTTAAGATCGAGAATGTTGGTGGCAATTACCAGTCGCTGAATCTCTGAGGTTCCCTCATAGATCTCCGTGATTTTGGCATCGCGGAATAACCTTTCGACCGGGTAATCAGTTGTGTAGCCATAGCCGCCGTGGATTTGGATGGCCTGAGTTGTTATCTTCATGGCAGCCTCCGATGCGAAGAGCTTGGCCATGGCCGCCTCTTTGGTATATCGTCCAACACCCTTGTCCTTCACGTACGCCGCCCGGTATGTCAGCAGCCGCGCGGCATCGATGGCGGTGGCCATGTCGGCTATCATCCACTGGATTGCCTGAAAATGGGCTATGGGCTGACCGAACTGGACTCGTTGCTCAGCATAGGGGATAGAGGCATCAAGGGCGCCCTGCGCAATACCAACGGCCTGGGCGGCAATGCCGATTCGACCGCCATCAAGTGTGTGTAAGGCCATTTTGAACCCTTCTCCAAGATTGCCCAGGAGATGATCGGCGGGTATGCGGCAATTATCAAAGACCAGCTCCACGGTAGAAGAGCCGCGGATTCCCATTTTATCTTCCACTTTTCCAACGGAGAACCCGGGCGTGCCTTTTTCTACCACGAACATGCTGATCCCCCGATGGCCCTTGCCTTTTTCGGTCACGGCAATGAAGCAACACACATCAGCTTCTCTGCCGTTAGTGATGAAGTTCTTGGTTCCATTGATGACCCATTCATCACTTGAGAGCTCTGCCGTGGTTCGAGTCCCGGCAGCATCGGAGCCAGCATTTGCCTCTGTCATACCTAAAGATCCCAGTTTCTGACCCTGGGCCAAGGGAACAACCCAACGCTTTTTTTGCTCCTCAGTCCCGAAATCCATGAGGGCAGCGATGCAAAGGGAATTGTGGGCCGACATTATGACGGATGTGGATACGCACACACGTGCTAATTCTTCCGTGGCAATTGCGTAACAGATATTGTCCATACCCGCCCCGCCATATTCCGGCGGTACCACTATTCCCATGAGTCCAAGTTCTGCCATTTTTTTGATCTGCTCAGCAGGAAACCGGTGCTCCCTGTCTATGGCGGCAGCAACGGGCCGGAGTTCCTTTTCCGCGAAGTCCCGGACCATTTCCCGTATCATGCGCTGTTCTTCAGTTAAATCGAAGTTCATTATCATTACCTCCATCAATCATTAATGGATGAAAAGGCAACCTTAAAAAGCTTTTTCGGAAGCGCAAACCTTTTCCTCCCTCAATCTATCGGGCCAGTTTACAACAAGGGAAACCTCGTCATGTTAGTTCCACTATGGTAGCCATTCCCATGCCGCCACCCACGCAGAGTGTGGCCAATCCAATAGTCAGATCTCGACGTTGCATCTCATATAAAAGTGTTGTGAGAATGCGGGCTCCGGTGCAGCCGATAGGGTGTCCCAGAGCGATGCCCGAGCCGTTGACATTGACGATGTCCCGGTTCCATCCAAGAAGCTTCTCACAGGCCAGATATTGGGCCGCGAATGCCTCGTTGCATTCGATGAGTTGTATATCCGACAGTGCGAGGCCAGCTTTTTGCAAGGCTTTTCGGGTGGCCGGAACAGGCCCGTAGCCCATGAGTTCCGGCTCTACTGCGGCGGTAGCGTAACTTATAATTCGCGCAAAGGGCTTGTAACCCAGCTCTATGGCTCGTGACGCCGACATCAGCACCAGGGCTGCAGCTCCATCGTTAATGCCCGAAGAGTTTCCAGCTGTGACGGTGCCATTATTTTTAAAGGCGGGTTTCAGGCGCTTCAAATCGTCCATCTTGAGGCCCGGGCGGAAATGTTCATCGGTCTCCACCAACACGGGTTCCCCCTTGCGCTGAGGAACGGATATGGGCAGTATCTCATCCCTGAAACGACCATCGCGGGTGGCTGCTTCAGCGTTATGGTGGCTGCGAAGGGAGATCTCGTCCTGTTCCTCCCTGGATATCTGGTACTTTTCCGCCAGATTCTCGGCCGTCATCCCCATAATGAGTCCGGTGTGAGCGTCCGTCAGACCGTCCCATATACCATCGCGCATTACCCCGTGCTGAAGTCGTTGACCCCACCGAGCCGTATTGAGGAAATAAGGTACCGTGCTCATAGACTCCGTTCCACCGGCAACGATTATGCTGGCATCGCCAAGCAGAATCTGTTGGGCACCATAAACAACCGATTGCATGCCCGATGCGCAGTTGCGCTGGATGGTCACTCCCGGCACTGTTATGGGAAGGCCCGCCTTCAGTGCGGCCAGCCGGGCCAAAGTCAGCTCATCTGGAGTCTGTATACAGCATCCAAAGATCACATCATCCACCTGAGCGACATCGACGCCGGCGCGCCGGATGGCCTCTTGGATAACATGGGCCGCCAGTTGGACGGCGCTTATATCCCGAAAGGCTCCACCAAAATCGCCGATGGGAGTTCGGACCGCGGAGATTATCACTACCTCATTGTCCTTATCATACTTCATTCCGCCTCCATTATTATTTCAATGTGAAAACAGACAATTGAAAGAAATCTCTATTTGTTATGGACGGGCAAAATCCTTTTTTTAGTGATTTATCATGTTAAGGCCATTCGCATTTATAAATGAAGCATTGATGCCGGAGAAACCTTCTATTTACATGTATTCTTGACACGCAAGTACCTTCTGATGAAAAAATTCCTCCGGAATTCCGTCCCTTACCTTCATGCGGGTATGCAGGAGCATGTTTTCATGGATAAAAAATAAAACAGGTTATTATTATCGGTCCTTGAATTGGGGCTGCCGCTTTTCAAGAAAGGCCTTAAGCCCTTCCTTGGCATCCTCTGTGACAACGGCCCGCTTAAAATTCTCCACCTCTACCTCTATTCCATCTTCCAAGGTCTTTTCAAAACCTTCTATAACAGCGTTCATGGCACGAACAACGCTGATGCGGCCTTTCTCGGCGATGACCTTAGCGAGGGCTTTAGCCTTTTCCAGACATTCTGTGTCCTCCACAACCTGGTTCACCAAATTAAGGCGCAGAGCTTCTTCCGCTGTTATGAACTCGCCCGTAAGGATCATCTCCAAGGCTTTGGCCTTGCCCACCACTCTGGGGAGCCGCTGGGTTCCGCCTGCCCCTGGAAAGATTCCCAGCTTGATTTCTGGTACTCCCAACTGTGCCTTATGGGCGGCCACCCGTATGTGGCATGCCAGGGCGGTTTCGAGCCCGCCCCCCAGGCAGTAACCGTTAATGGCAGCGATCACCGGCTTGCGCATACCCTCGATGTAATTCAGCGTCCCATGAAACGTGCGGAGCATGGGTTCAGCCATTTCCAAAGATTCAATACTGGAGAGCTGCTTGATATCTGCCCCGGCGATAAAAACACGCCGGCCGCCTCCTATCAGCACAACCGATCGGACGCTTTCATCTTTGTCCAGCTTCTGAAACACCTCTAACATCTCTTCCAGAACTTCGCTGGAGAGCTGGTTCATTGGTGGATTCTCAATGGTAACAACGGCCACAGGGCCATCCATTTCCAGGCGAAAATATTTTTCAGCCATCCTCTTCTCCCTTCGAGAAAATGATCGATCTTATAAATGCAGTTTTTTGCATTACCATACCTATACGCACAACCCTCTGGGTATTTGTACCAGAAATTATTTAATAAAAGCAACTGAATGCTGACGGCTTATGTCTAAAAAAAATTTAGGCTTCAATTTGCATTTTACCATTTTCTTTAAAAGCGAGGCTGAATTACAAACTCTTTTAACGAAAATTTGCCCCACACTCTCTTCAAAGTTCATTCGCTGTTATCAATAGAGACATAGAAATTATTTATTAAAACAAGACTGGTCGAAGGCAACTTTTTTAGTATAATATGTTTGCTTAATACGTAAAAAATCCTCTGCCCGTTTTTTGACCTAGCCAGCCAGCCGCTACGTATCGCTTGAGTAAGGGATGTGGCCAGAAGCGGTCCCCCAACATATTCCGGTAATGTTCCAGCCGGTCTAACACCCAGTCGAGGCCTTTTTCGTCCGCCCAGTGAAGTGGCCCACCAATACCCGTTGAGCGGTCGTGTGGGAAATTTGTACCAAGTATCATGGCCAGGTCGATATCCTCACCCGTAGCAACTCCCTCCTGGATGCAATAAATTGCCTCATTTACTTCCCTCAAGATGATCCGGTCGGTCGTAAATTCCGTGCTGCGAATGCCTGTCTCTTTCTGTATTTCAGCGATGAGCTCCTGTACCTCCTCGTCCACTTCGCCGTTGGTGTAAATACCTTTACCGACTTTCTTTCCGTAGCGACCCCTTTCCACCAACTTCTCCAACAAAGGGGGAACAGCGTGGCGAAGGCCATAGGACTCATAAAGGGTTCGGGCGGCATTGAGGGCAATGTCCACGCCGACTAGGTCGAGTAGAATATATGGCCCCATGGGATATCCGGCCTCGGTCATTGCCTTGTCAATGGTAGGGGCGTCGGCTGCTCCTTCGCTCAGTGCCCATATGGCCTCGTGCATCCATGGGATTAAAATCCGGTTGACCAGAAATCCGGCGCACTCCTGTACCCGCACCGGGACCTTATCCATACGGCGCACGATATTCATGACTATATCCGTCGTCTCCTCAGTTGTCTGGAGTGCAGGGATAACCTCCACAAGGCGCATGATTTGTGCCGGGTTAAAAAAGTGCATTCCGATGAACTTTTCAGGACGCTTTGTGGAGGCCGACATCTCTGTAATTGACAATGATGAGGTGTTGGAGCAGAAGATTGAATGCTTCGGGCAGACTTCCTCCAGTTCCTGATACACCTGTTTTTTAATCCTCATCACCTCAGGGATTGCTTCTATCACCATGTCCACTTCTTTGAAACTTTCATACGAAGTAGTGCCCTGAATGCGTTCCAGGCACGCCTTCATCTCCTCCTCGCCTATTCGGCGACGCTTTACAGCGATCTGGAGGTTTCTGCGGGCCGTTTCGATGCCGTGCTCAACAAATCGCTCGTCAATATCTTTCAGAATTACATTAAAACCCGCACGGGCTGCCACCTGAATAATTCCTCCCCCCATGGTTCCTCCGCCTATCACGGCGATTTTATTAATCTCCATTGTCATCCCCCGTTCCTTTCGTGTAAGGCTGGCAGTCTATTCGTTTATCATCACCCTGGTCAAGGAATTTGCACGGGCCCTCTAAAAGTCTGGGTCAGCTTCCCGAGTCCCGGTACATCAGCGATTCGTCTTTTCTTAAGTAAGATAGATAACCATATCAATCATCCATCTCTTCTTCGAAAAAAATATTAGCTGTCTTACAGCGTCATTCTGAGAATTTTTCTCTAACATAGTCAAGCTGCAAGCAGCCTGATAATTCTGTCAATAGATTTTGGCGAACAACCAAATCATGGAACAATCTTCGGTGGAAGCAACAAAATTTCAAATATATTTGGCTAGAATTTCTTCTTTTTTTAACAACAAATTTTGAACCACAAAAAACAAGTCAATACTTAGTCTGCCTCTTTTTCCTAGAGAATATTCTCGCGCACACAGAGATCCTGTATAAACCTGTGGGCGAAAAACCTTGCTGGCTGCCTGCAAAATTATTTTTTGTTTGTCGGAGGATTTGGAAGGCATGAACAATCTCTGCGCGCGCAATCAACGTGAAATTAATCAAACCCGGCTTAAAGTTTGAGATTGGAATGAAAAGCGAAATTTATGATGGTTTGTTCATAAATTTTATTATCATAATGAGCTAGAGGTGTCAAGCTACAAATCTTGAAATTATTTTGGCCCGAAATGGAACCCGATAAATTTTTACATCTAATTGAAATCGTTGAAGATGCTATTTTAAATCAACTTCAAGAATTAACTGCGAAACTTTAGCCAGTATAATGGGAAATCTTCACAATTTTCAGCAAGTTTTACTCAATATCCTGCATAATGCCGCTGTTAGAGAGATAAAAGAGAGAGAAAAAAATTATACAGAGCAGCTGCAATCGACCTTTTGACCGCATTGAGATTCCGGATGATGACCATGGGATCCGAGAGGCCATCAAAAACCGCATTTTCAAGTCTTTTTTTGCCACCAAGCCCGTTGAAAGGGAATTGGCTTAGGACTATCCATAGCATTCTGAATTATCAAGGAACAATGGGACAACATTTATATGGCCAGCGAGCCAGGCAAAAGATCGACTTTTATGATCGAAGTCCCGGTAAAGCAAGATCACTAAGCTTCCTGGGCGGCCTTCTGGGCTGAGAATTAGGAGGAGAGCTCATACCTTTTTCACCCATGACATCAGAATTCCGTTTAAAAAATACCTTTTCAACTTCCATAGCGATTATTTTTCCCTTTGCAAAATGTTTCTTGTATTTTAAAACATTATTGATAATGAAAACGGACGCCCCTCACACAATAGTGCAACGGGTGAAGAGGATAAAAGAGAAAGTCTTGTGGCATCCAGTCTAATGAGTCAGGAGTGAAAATTCGATGGAATGGGTTGGAGGAATCGAATTCAGTTGGACTTTTTTCCAGGGTTTTATCAGCATCGTTCTCATCGACCTTGTACTGGCCGGAGATAAAGCGATTGTGATCGCCATGGCTGTTGCCAACCTTCCGCGTTTCCGGAAAATTCAGGGGATTATCCTGGGCGCCGGGGCGGCGGTATTGATCCGGGTTATATTTACATTTTTTGTTGCCCAACTCCTCATGTTGCCCTATCTCAAAATGGCCGGCGGCGCACTGATTCTCTGGATCGCCGTGAAATTGCTTTTGCAGTCCAAAGAAGGCAAGAAATCTGAGCACGAGGTTAGCGGGAAAGATATAATCCAGGCGATCAAGACCATTGCCATTGCCGACTTGGTCATGAGCACCGACAATATATTGGCGGTGGCAGGTGCTTCCAAAGGAAACCTTGTCTTGCTACTTTTTGGACTTGGACTGAGCATACCACTCGTGGTGGGTTCCAGCACACTTCTTTCTTACCTCATGGACAGATTTCCGTGGATCATTACCCTGGGGGCGGGTGTGCTGGGATGGGTCGGCGGCGAGATGATTATTACAGACCCATTCGTCCACAATGCACTGGGAGCATCTTTCCATTTCTTGACTTACCCCTTTGCGGTAGCATGTGCCATTAGTGTGATCTTGGTGGGCAACCGGATGGGTAAAAAAAAGAGCGATATTACTCCCTCGATAGCAGGTTAATGGACCGGATCAGTGTTTCACTCATAGATATCCGGCCCTTGAAAGCAACCTTTGGCCTTTATCCTCCGATTTCATTGTTAAAACACGCCAAAAGAGGGGGTCTGCCTGTTTTTCATATACGGGAGCAAGAGTCATTACGCATAGGTGCTGAAATCGATAAGGACCGATTTTGGAGATGATTTTTCAGAAGCATGTTTAATGGAGGTATCTCCAACAATGGAAGCCTGGGAAATCAGGGATATTCGACAAAAACTTGGCGCCACGCAGGAGGATCTGGCAAGGATCACGAGAACGAGCCTTGTAACGCTTAGCAGGTGGGAAGCCGGATCCGCCCCAATTACCCCTAAGAAGGCCGCCATTCTGGAGGCCGTGAATAATCTTGCAGAACGTCTGGAAAAGATACAGTCATGCATAAGCAATGGTGGAAATGTCACTGATCAACTACGTACCGTTCTCATTCAGATGGGTGCGGAGAACTTCCTGTTCCTTGTGGCAAAGGAAAAGAGAGATAGCCTGCCACGATCGTGCTGGAGGAGACTGGCCGCAGCTATCCCGGCCATCGGCTTGGTGGTGGGGGTGCCGGTGGGGATGGTGGGTGCGATGTGCGGCTCCCAATTGGTCCGTGACTTGCTGGAGATGCTGGGATGCAAATTTCGGCCGCAAGAACCGAAATAAACACCATTGAGGATAGAGGGCATGCCTGTTAAGTTTGCCATTAAATGAGGCGTTTTTCTGGAAAGTTGCCCAAATTTTCCTTCCCATTTTTCGGTAGGAAGCCCTTTCGCTTTCCATGCGGGGTATCCTCCGGAGAAAATCAATATATTTCGGTATCCCATCTGCATCAAGATATCCGCAATAATGTGGCTCTCAATGCATTCCTCTCCTTGGCAGTAGGTGATGACTATCTTGCTTGGTGGGACGGTGGAGAGGAAGAGCTCAAGTTTCTGATCGGGCTCATTCCAGGGGATGGAGAACGCCCCCGATATGTGGCCATTTATGTAATTCTCTTTGGAGCGCGCATCCACAAAAATCGCCATACCCTCCTGGAAGATTGCCTGGGCCTCCGCGATCCCGATGAGGCGTGCCTCTCCCTCTGACAGTTTTACCTTTACTGGAGGGTTGTAAATGAACGGGATCCTTCCAGGGGAGACAAGATTAAAAATCAGCCCGAGAGCTGAAGAGATGAAAACAATTAGAGCTGCTCGGATAATTATCAGCCTGAAACGTGTTAGCTTCGTCAAGTCCATGCTCTCCACTAAAATCCAGTAACAAGTTCACATAGGTGTTAGTGCAACAAAATAACCTCTTTTCCATTATCCTGCAAGATCAAACATACACTTGGTTAACTTGTACGCTTTTTACCCTTACAAAGCCATTGCCGGTTGCTGGGCGAATTTCAGCAGATGCAAATATGGGTAGGTGCAAATGTAAACAGAATAAGCCTAGAGCATGAATGACTATTGCAGGCTCATATGAGCACCACGGGGGAATTAGGAATATTTTTGTTTCACCTTTAAGATTATGAATTCATAAGGAATCCATGTGGGATCGATGATAAAATCAGGCGGGCAAAATAGGTCCACCATTACGTATGGCATCTATTATGTCTACGGCCCGGCGCGCTGGTGCTACATCGTGAACACGAATTATGCTGGCCCCGGCCAATATACCGGCAGAAATGGACGCAAGGGTCCCTTCCAACCGCTGGTCCACGTCCAGGTTAAGAATCCGGCCAATGAAAGATTTCCGCGATGTTCCAAGGAGGATGGGCCGGCCAAGGCAGCGCAGTTCACCCAGGCGCCGAATTATCTGAAGATTGTGCTCCAGGGTCTTTCCAAACCCGATTCCTGGATCCACAACTATCTGCTCCTGATCAACGCCGCTTTGCACAGCTTTCTGGATGCTCTCATGAAGATACGCGATAATCTCACCCATGAGATCCTCGTAGTGGGGATTCTTCTGCATATCCCGTGGAGTGCCCTGAATGTGCATCAGGATCAAAGGAACCCCGGCTCTTGCGGCTGTTGAACCCATCTCCGGGTCAAACCGCAGCGCACTTATATCGTTGATTATCTGCGCACCGGCGGCGATGGCCTGGCGAGCTATCTCAGCCTTATATGTATCGATGGAAATAGGCACAGTGGTGCGGGAGGCCAATTGCTCAATAACCGGTAGCACCCTGTGCAACTCCTCTGCCATGGGGGTAGTTTCGGTCCCTGGCCGGGTCGATTCTCCGCCCACGTCCAGGATATCGGCTCCATCCTCTACCATGCGCAGTGCATGGTCCACAGCCCTTGGCGAGTCGTAGAAAAGTCCGCCATCTGAAAAGGAATCAGGAGTGACGTTAAGTACCCCCATGACTAGGGTCCTGTCGCCCCAGTTCAGGATGGTGCGCGGGCACCGGAGAGTGAAGTTCCTGCGTTGAAGGTTTTTAAGGAGTTGGCGTATCTCTTCCCCAACCTTTTTCAGTCCAAAAGGCTGCACCCTGAGTTTTGGCCACAAGGCTCGAAAATGCCGCAGGTCACCCATGAGAACCACGTCGGTGAGCTCTTCCCCCATGGCTGCGGCCTGGCGGGAGACAGCGGCATCCCCACCGAGAGAGAGCATGGATTGCTTCAATATATTTGCCGCCCGTGCTTTGAGAGACTTGATTTTCAGCTTCAGGTGGATCATCTTGGGCGACATTATCCGAATGCCGCCTTCATCAACACCCACTTCTTCCAGATGGGATCGGGCCTCATGGAGGTCAGCAACTTCAAGGTGATGGATGGGTATATTTTGCTGTGCATCCATAGAAATTCAAAATTCTCTTCTAAAATTTCTGGCTTAAAATATATTAGCCCTTCGTTATGGCCCAAAGGGCTATGAGTAACTCCTTATAGATATATCCATTGACCAACGGTTTTAATCGCCAGTTCAGATGGAAATTGCCCGATGAAGATGCTAAAATAATGGAGTTCTTCCTTACTACGAATAAATGGGTACTCGGCTTTGGCCTCAATCAGTTGATCATCGGAGATCTCACTTTCGAAGTATGATGGGAGCGTGCTCGCAAATCCAGATCCCTGTGAAAACTCCTGTTTGAGACGCCATACCACCCTTTCAGGCAGGAAGGATTCGTATGCTTTTCTGAAAATCCATTTCTCAATCCTCTGGTTCCCCTCCGGTTTCTGTTTGTATTCTGGAGGGATGGCCATCGCATACTTCAGCAGTTCCCCGGAGATGAGGGGAGTCACCACCCGCAAGTTATGGCATTGGTTCATGCGATCCAATCGCAGGGCAGCGTTATTATGCAAAAATCCCAAGCATTCCATTTGTCGGTTGAACATCTCCTGTAGGGGAAATTCTTTGAGATACGTGTATCCACAAAATATCTCATCTCCCCCCTCCCCGGATAAGAGCACCTTGATACCCTGATCGTGCGCATATCGAGAGATAAGAAAGTTCGCTATCGCACTTCTGACGAGGGAGGGATCGAAGGATTCCAGATAATAGATCACTTCGGGCAACACTTCCAAAGCCTGCTCTAAGTTTACGATCAATTCATGATGGTCCGAGTTCATAAGCGCAGCCATGATCCGCGCATTTTGGATATCGCTGCTTTCCCCCAACCCTATAGCAAAGGTCTTCAAACGAGTCTCTGTACCCTTTTGTTCCCTTAATACCTCACTGGCCAGGAAGGCAATGACACTACTGTCGATCCCTCCGCTCAAAAGACTCCCTGTGTTTTCATCGACACTTACCCGGCTGTGAAGGCTTCCTATTATGATACGCCGGATATCTTCGATCATCGTATCCGGGCTGCTACTCAGCAAGGCTGGCGGGGTTTCAGGAAGTGCCGCAAACTGGAGCAACTGTCCGTTCTGATCCATATAATGCCCTGGCGGAAATTCATAGACCTCCCCCGTGATTTCGATGAGGCTTTTGAGTTCAGAGGCGAGATATAGGGTTCTATTTTTCCATCCGTAATATAGGGTCTTAATCCCCAAAAGGTCTCTGGCTGCGAACAGTTCATCTCCGTCCGAAATCACAAAGGCGAAGATGGCGTCGTTCAAATGGTGAAGCATTTCCTTGCCATACGCTTGATAGAGAAGAAGAAGCAGCCTTTCATCTCTCAAAGGGCCGTCGGAGATCCCGTGGGCTAAAGCCTGTGTCTCACAATTGCCTATCTGGCCGTCATAACAGATTCTTAGATCTGAACAAGAGAGGCTCAGGACAGGAATCTCGATGCGCTGATTCCTTGGAGCGCCATCTGCTTCGAGATAGTTTTGGGCCATGATTGTCTGGTTTGTCTCAAAAATCCCATTAGCAAAAGGTCCCCGATGCCTGATCCTTTTGAACATGGCTTCCAGTTCTTGTCTATCCGTCTTGCCATAAGCCACCACAAAACCGCTCATATCATCCTCCAGAAAAATGCTTTTTTAAGGGATCGGTTTTAAAAAAGCTGCAGCAGGGTCTATCTGTATTGCCAGAAAACATCGGAAGTATAGTTTCGAGATTCTTTTCGCCTGAGCAGACCACGGGAACTCACACAGTTCATTGTACACGATCGACGCGCGAGATGATAAGTTCAGGTTTTTAAAAACTTCTAACAAACGAAATAAGGTCATGGAATTTCTAGGATGATTTCAGCTTTGCACATGTAAGACTGTGGTGACACTTTTAATTTTTCTCAGATATGACATATGCAAGGCAACCGGTGATTAGCTCCATAATGCCTCTGCTCTCATCAAATTGCTCCTTCCTGCAACTGACAATATCAATTTGTAGCATATATTCAACACTTATACTGGGCTTCCATTCTTAACCGAAGGCCTTTCTCAATCGTAATCAACGTTGCTGGGGTGGTGGAAAACAATAACAGTATTGTTCTAATATCAGTCGACTTCCAACTCGTGAATATCCAACAAGTTGGTAAGCTTGGTGAGAGCCGTTATAATTTGCTTTTTCTCGTCTTCCGGAAATTTCTTTAAACCGTTGACGATTTTCTGCTGAAAAGGCGGCGGGGTGTTTTCGACGAGGTGCTTTCCCTCCTCGGTCAATTCAATATTGATTACCCGCCGATCCTTAGAATCTCGGACCCTGGAGACGAACCCCTTTTGTTCAAGCCGATCGATAATCCCCGTCACCGTGCTGGATTTGACCATTATGAGCTTGGCAATATGAGACAGAGGTAAAGGACCATTTTCATAGAGAGTGAGGAGGGACTGGAGTTGGGGCGCACTTACCTGAAATTTCTTATTCAACTCTTTGGTATAGATTTCGTTTGCCTGAATAATCTTGCGTATTAGATAAATGATCTCTCGGATACGATCTTGCTCGACATCCGAAGTGACTCCATGCGAGTGTTCTAATTTTTCCTTTGACATCTGCTTTGTTTCCTGTTAAAAAATATTTTATAAGTAAGAAAATTTCAACTCTAATATTTTTACCACTAAATAATTTTTTAATCAATAGTTATTTTATAACTCATACGGCTGACCCCAAAAATATATTTAAGTTTTTAGTCGACGAATTTCCGTTATATGTCCTCCCTGAAGAGGATGATTGGTTTTGTTAGCGGTGCGAGCGGTCTATTGAAACATCGAACTCTCATGATCCATGAAATGTAAGGGCAAAAGGTTAGGTGCTTTTTCCCTAAAAACGAGAGTTCCTTGAAAGGAGGTAAAAATGAGTAAGAAAAAAAACGTATTCCCGTTTATCCCTGAGCTAATAGAAGAATTCAAGCGGGGAAAACTGACCAGGCGTGAGTTCGTGCGGTACGCTGCCCTCCTAGGCATGTCCGCAGGGGTGGCCGCGCAGATCGCCGGATTAGCTCGACCTAAGCGAGCCTTTGCGGCAACCATCCAACGCGGTGGGACGTTAAAAATCTCCGGCCCGGTGCAGAAGGTCACCCATCCCGCCCAGTTTTCATGGATTGCCCCATCGCAGCAGCTGCGGCAGGTGGCCGAATATCTCACTTACACCGACGGCGATAACATCACGCATCCCTATCTATTGAAGAACTGGGAGGTGAGCGAGGACCTCAAGACCTGGACGCTGAATCTCGTTCCAGGGATTCGATTCAACAATGGGGATGAGTTCACTGCAGATGACGTGGTCTTCACCATGAACCAATGGCTGGATAAGGATGTGGGATCGTCAATATTGGGATTGATGGGGGACTATGTGAGTCCCACGGGGATCGAAAAGAGGGATAAATATCAGGTAGTACTTCACCTCAAACGCCCCGAGATCGCTGTGCCCGAGCACCTGTTTCACTACCCGGCTCTGATCCTGAACCACAAGACTTTTGAGGGCGACCTTATCAAAGCGCCTCACGGAACCGGCCCATACACCCTGGAACTCTATCGAGAAGGTGAGCGTTGCGTGGTCAAACGGCGCAACGATTATTGGCAGAAGGGGCTTCCTTATATGGATGGCATGGAGTTCATCGATATGGGAACAGAGATGGCCCCTCAGATCGCCGCCATCAAGGCAGGAGAGATCGCCGTAATCGATCTCAGCGACGCCCCTGGCCTGGATGTCTATCAGGCTTTGAAAGACGATGCCAATATCAACATTCTCCCTGCGGCCACAGGCACGACCCGGGTGCTACGCATGCGAGTGGATCTGAAGCCCTGGTCCGACAATCGGGTGCGTATGGCCCTGAAGCTATGCCAGCACCGGGAAAAGATCCTGGCGCTTGCCTACGCGGGTCAGGGTCTTCAGGGCCAGGATTTCCACGTGTACCCCAAGCATCCCGAGTATTGCCAGAAGCCCATCCCGAAATACGATCCCAAACAGGCCAAAAAACTCCTGAAGGATGCGGGTTATCCCAACGGTCTGGACGTCAATATTGCGGTTGGCAGCGATTGGTCGGATGTGGTGCGCTACGCTGAAGTGCTCAAACAAGATGCTGTACCGGCTGGCTTCAGGATCAACATCCAGACCATGCCCACCAGCCAGTACTGGGAGAAGTGGACTGAGGTGGATCTCGGTATCACTCCATGGACCCATCGCCCGCTGGGGACTATGATCCTGAATCTGGGCTACACAGCTGATAAGGAGGGCAAACCGGTCGCGTGGAATGAGACCCGGTGGGTGGATGAGGAGTTCTCCCAACTCCTCCAGAAGGCCAATGGAACATTAGATGTGGATGAGCGCCGTAAGATCTTCTGCAAGCTGGAGGAAATCCAGATGACGCGGGGCTCAATCGGTATTGCCTATTGGCGCAAAGTCTGGATGGTGACGAGAAACAGGGTCAAGAATCTTAAGTCACACCCCAACGGCTACATGCTGGTTAATAAGGTATGGCTTGCAAAGAAGGCATAGGGGATCACCCTGCTTGAAGTTTTCACATCCTAGCCACCTGAATATTCAATCAGTAGCTATGTCAGGGGCCGGGCTCTTCTAGCCCTGAGCCTTGCAAGCCAAAGTAGACAAAGTTATGGCAAAATTCATCGTAAGACGGTTCTGCTTGCTTCTTCTCACCATGATGCTCGTTTCCGTTGCTGTCTTTCTTATCACTGAGTCCTCACCTGGAAATGTGGCCCGAAATGTTCTGGGTGCTTTTGTCACCCAAGAGCAGGAGGCCTCGTTCCTGGCTCAAATGGGCCTGGATAAACCTGTGTATACTCGCTATCTATATTGGCTCTTGGGTAGCGACTGGAATGCTGCCCGGAGGGTGGGTTTACCTCTGAGACGTATTACCACGGAAGAAGGTTTCGTGGAGTGGTGGGCAGTCAGAGAGGATGGGGCTCTCATTCGGTGGAAACTCCGGGGTGAAAATCTGATCGCCATCGTCAAGCTGGCGGTGGGCACAATCAGCGAATATGAGAACAATGAGCGGTGGCGCACAAACAAACAGGGTGAAAGCATTTTCTGGGGGGTGGATACCCAGAACCATGTGGTAAAGTGGGAAAAGGACACTGATTACAAGGTCTGGACCTTCGTGATGGGGACGGGGTGGATGGAAACCACGGGTGGCCCTGTTGAATATATACCATTAAAGAAGGGATTCATTCGGGGCGACCCGGGTATCTCTTTGAGAACGGGCCGTCCTGTGGCTAAAAGCCTCTTTATACGCCTGAGAAACTCCATGGTTTTGGCTGGAATAGCTTTCGTCATCGTTATGCCCCTGGCCTTACTCCTCGGAATGATCGCAGGATTGAAGGAGGGGAGTTTGAGGGATCGTGTGCTCTCTGTGGGCGGGATGATGTTCTCGGTGACCCCGGAGTTTGCCACTGGGATCTTCCTTATCCTCATAGTGGCCGTCTGGTTAGGACTGGTACCGGGTGCCACAGTCTTTGGCGAGAAGGCCCCTTGGGAAAGACCTGATATGTTGATCTTACCTGTTTTGACCCTGACGCTCATAGAGCTGGGTTATGTCCTGCGCATTACTCGGGCAAGTATGGTGGAGGTGATGCGGTCTCCATATATTCGCACAGCCTTTCTCAAAGGTTTGCCTTACGGCCGGATCGTCTTGAAGCACGCCGTCCGAAACGCTTTGATGGCGCCTATCACGGTGATCATGCTCCACGTCAATTGGTTGATGGGGGGAATCGTCATCGTGGAGGTGATTTTTGGATATCCCGGTCTGGGCAAATACCTGCTGGACTCCGCCATGTACAAAGATATCAATGCCTTGGAGGCGGGAGCGATGATACTGGTCACGGTGGCTGTAGGCACGCAGCTCATCGCCGATATCATTTACACGTTCTTGAATCCACGTATTCGCTATGCGTAGCTGGAGTCATTGGTCATTTGTCAATAATCATTCGTTATTCGTTGATATGCTTTGCAATTAATCAGTGCCTTTAACTGGAGCGGTTTTCTGTTATATTTCTCCTGCCCTAATGTTTAGCGTTGCCAGTAATAGAAAGCTTATTTCGAATGACATGACAACCGATTAAAGAAGAAGGAAAGTGTAAAGATGGCGGTAAGTGAAGAGGTAGTCATTCCTATGGGGGGAAACAATCATATATAAGGCGGCCAAGACAACTGTGAGGGGTATTACCATCATCTTCGTATCCAAAATAGCGACGATCGGACTCGTTATTGTCCTGTTTTGGGTGTTTGTGGCGGTATTTGCCCCGCTATTGACACCATATACCCCGTTGGAGCAGGATTGGAAGGCCCCGAACCAGGGGCCATCCAGGGAACATATTCTGGGCACGGATGAACTGGGGCGAGATCTATGGTCTCGATTGATCTACGGGGCACGTCTAGTCCTGGTTGTCCTGCCCATATCGGAGAACTTTTGGTTGCCAGGAGGGACTGCCCTGTGGGGGGTGTTCGCGGCGCTGATGGTAGGAATGACGCTTGGATTGGTGAGCGGGTACTATGGAGGGTGGATTGATGAGATAGTCATGCGCCTGCTGGACGCCATGATGGCCGTGCCCATTATCCTCCTCTTTCTGATCATCATGGTGGCGTTGGGTGCGTCCGCCGTGAACGTAGTGATCGCCATCGCCATCGTGGGCACGCCTGGAATCGCTCGCCTAGTTCGCAGCCTGACACTGGATATCCGAACCCGGGAATACATCCGGGCCGCAGAGACCAGAGGAGAAAGCTCCTGGTACATCATGTTTGTGGAGATTTTGCCCAATGCGCGAGGTCCTATCATCGTGGATGCCATGCTCCGCGTCGGTTACGCCATCTTTACCATGGGGACACTGGGATTCCTAGGGTTGGGGTTGCCTCCGCCCTCTCCTGACTGGGGTAGTATGGTGGCCAAGGGCCGAGAATTCATCCTGGCTGGCAGCCCCTGGGCGGCCCTTTGGCCCTCTGTGGCTATCGCTTCATTGGTGGTGGGCTTGAACCTGCTGGCCGATGGCTTGCGGGAAGAGTCCATGCGGTATCAATAGATAAGGGCTATGAGGAGCAGATAAGTGAGGATGAGGCAAAAACAGACAATTTGTAAAAACAAGGCTTTTTCCTCAATGGATAATGATCAATACAAGAATCCAAATGACAAAAGAATGTTGAAAGGACCGGACAAACAAGAAGTTTGAAATTAGGACATTTGGACTTGACATTTGAAATCGGTCTGACGCGATTTTTTAAACTCAAACCCTCAAGAGAGTATTTGAATGAGTAGAATTGCTGGAGCTAATTCAGTTCCTGTCTTAGAGATTGATGATCTCAGCATTGCCTATGAGACGCGCAAGGGAGATATAGAAGCCGTTTGGGATGTCTCTTTACAGGTCGAAAAAGGCGAGACCGTTGGTTTGGTGGGTGAATCTGGATGCGGCAAAAGCACCATTGCTTTCGGGATTCTCGGATTTCTCGGTCCCAATGGCAAGATCGTGGACGGAAGTGTCCGTTTTCAAGGCAATGAAATGGTTGGTCGATCGGAAGAGGAACTCAAAAAACTCCGGGGGAACAGAATCGCCATGGTATATCAAGACCCTATGCAGGCCCTCAATCCCTCGGTAAGGCTTGGTGAGCAGTTGATCGAAGTTCTGACCTGCCACCAACAGATATCAAAAAAAAAGGCCTGGGAACGGTCCATCCAAATGCTCAAGCGGGTTCACATGCCAGATCCAGAAGATGTGATGAAGCGTTACACCCACCAGATCTCAGGCGGGCAACAGCAACGAGTTGTCATTGCCATGGCCATGCTCAACAATCCTGCCCTGCTGATAATGGATGAACCCACAACGGCTTTGGATGTAACCGTTGAAGCTGCGGTGCTAGATCTGATCGAGGAGCTGAAACAAGATTTCCAGGCAGCCAACGTTTTTATTACCCATAACCTGGGTGTGATAGCTAGGGTAAGCGACCAGCTTTGTGTAATGTACGCCGGGCAATTGGTTGAAAGAGGACCCGTGAATGAGATCTTCCGAAACCCTCGGCATCCCTATACCATGGGACTATTGGCCTGTGTACCTCGTCTAGGAGAGAATAAGCTAGAGTCTCTGCTCCATTCCATCCGGGGTCGGGTGCCTCCTCCGGCGGAGCGACCGCGAAACGAGTGTGTCTTTGCACCTCGATGCGACTATGCCACAGACATATGCCGAGAAGCTCGTCCAGGTCTTACGGAAGTCTCACCACGGCATATGGCTCGCTGTATCTACGCGCGGGAAATCGAGAGCAGGCCAAGGATCGCCAGAAGGCGAAAAAGATATGCTAAGGGGCATTCGGTAACTCCATCCGATTCTCGCCAAGATGTTCTGCTCAGCTTTGAGAACCTCAAGATTTACTACCCACAGGAATCGAACTCAATGGTCAGCCTGTTTGGCCTGGGCAAAAAGAGGTTTGTCAAAGCAGTGGATGATGTGAGTGTCAGAGTTGCAAAGGGACGAACCCTTGGCATCGTGGGTGAGTCGGGATGCGGCAAATCCACTCTGGTCAAGGGCATCATCGGCCTCGAGCCGGTCACCGACGGCGAGGTGGAATTTTTGGGCATAGACGTCAGCCGGCCTGTGTCAGAGCGTGACACGAAACTGATTCAAGAGATGCAGATGGTCTTCCAGAATCCCGACTCTACCCTTAACCCTTCCTATACGATCGGCAGACAGATCGCTCGTCCGATCAGAAGATTCAAGACTGTTCCCAAGGGACAAGTCAAAGGTGATGTCATACGGCTCCTAAAGGCGGTGCGACTGGATGCTTCTTACTACGATCGCCTTCCCCGACAATTGAGCGGCGGAGAAAAACAACGGGTTGGGATCGCCCGAGCCCTGGCAAGCCACCCTGACCTGATAATTTGTGACGAGCCGGTATCCGCCCTGGATGTCTCGGTCCAGGCGGCGGTGATCAATCTCCTCTTGGAGATTCAACAGATATTCGGCTCATCCATGATATTCATCGCTCACGACTTGAGCGTTGTCCGCTATTTTTCTGACGACATAGCTGTCATGTATCTTGGACAAATTGTGGAAATCGGCCCGGCCAAGGCCATATATTCACCTCCATACCATCCTTATACCGAAGCGTTGTTATCGGCAGTGCCCATTCCAGACCCGGATGCAGAACAAAAAGGGATTCGCCTGAGCGGCAACGTACCCAGTGCACTCAATCCACCCAGCGGCTGTTATTTCCATGTGCGCTGTCCCAGGAGACGAGAGATGCTGCCCGATGACGGTAAAATATGTGAAGAAGCAGCACCACCTTGGCGCGAGACTGGAAGCCATCGGATCCTCTGTCACATCCCTCTGGAGGAATTGGAAAAGATCGAGGCAGTGGTCCACGAGACCAGCGTCTAGGTTGCCAGACAGCCTCGGACTCTAGATCTTATCTCGAGATCCAAAAAATCTTCTCGTAAAACTCGACCATCTCTCGCCACGGTCTTTTTAAGAAATGATTCGGGAGCTCCGACCACATCTGGTACTAATCCCCCCATTACTCAAGGAGCACATGTTGACCGGAGAAGAGATCAGTGCCTTGATCTTCGGGCTAAAGGTGTCATGACGCACCCCATGTAAAGGAGATCTTTGGTTTACTGATACGACCTCTTGCACCGGCACGGCTGGAGAAAGGTGGCGCCTCGTCCCAGACACCCAAAAAGCGACCCAGAAGTCCAGGAGGAGTTTAAAAAAAATTTCTGGAAATCGTGGTAACTACCAGCGAGAGCTTTTCCTCGAAAGATGATCGCCCCTTAATACTAAGTTGCATTCAAAAAGATATTATTTACTTCCCCTCACCCCAACCCTCAATACTGTTGACTTAAGGTGAATGTAACTTTTTTGTTTTATTTATGCAC
>CAZTAS010000060.1:0-29408 GCA_964611635.1 uncultured Thermodesulfobacteriota bacterium | reverse complement strand
ATCCCAATGGTATCCGCCTGGGGGTTTCCGCTGTGAGCCGGCTGGGGATGGGGAAAGAGGAGATGAAGGAAATCGCTCGTTTTATCAAGCTCGCGCTTTGCAATCCCGAGCGAGCGGAGGAAGTGCGACGGGACGTTCGATGTCTGGCGGCCAAATTCCGTGCAGTCCATTACTCCCTCGATGTCGAAAAAACTCTATCAATATAACGAATGGAATGAATTTGCTGCGAATTTAATAAAAGGAAAGTTCCTCCAACGACTCAATGATTCAACTTTACATGCGAAGTGAAACAGACGCCATTGCATTACTTGAGTTGTCATAGATCTATCTATGTCTTCTCTAAACAAGACCATATCGAGAGGTGAATACATAACATCCATTTCACTACTGTCCAGTTAAAATATTTTCTATTATTTCCAAACACCCGCAAATATTTCTTTAGAGAAAAATATATTGGCAGAGAATTTTTTTGAATAAATAGTAGCGATGAAGTACTCGGGTTAATTTTTCTTGACAGTGGATATTTGATATGCTATTAGAGAAATATTAGTTATTGAACTGAGTGCTGGAATTTCGCCTTGGTTGCCGTTTTAAGCCCGATGTTCATCGGGAAGGCGCTATGAAGCAAATCTCATAGAAAACCTTATTTCCCCATATGGATAGTATGAGGAATTTTATTTATTGTGAGAGACAAGGGCATCCGAAACTCGTAGAAATCTTGTCAGATTCTAAACGTTCCTAAAATGAGTGAAATTGAATAAGCTCTAGGTTTTAGAGGAAAACTATATTCTGAACTACGGTCAACAAAATGATTACTCTATCATCACAAGAAAAGGAAGTGCTCGAGGCTATCGATGTAGATCACTTGATCGAAATGACAAGAACGCTGATCAGGATACAAAGCGTAAATCCACCTGGCAATTACAGCGAGATTTCTAGTTTTATCCATAATAAGCTTGTCGATCTGGGGCTTGAGGTTGAGCTGTTTGAAGGAATCAAAGGTAAAACAAACGTCTTTGGTCTTCTGCGAGGCTTGAAGCCTGCTCGCTCTTTACTGCTAAGCGGTCATATGGACGTAGTCGGTGCTGAAGACGGCAACTGGGAACAAGATCCATTCGGTGGCCAGCTCATCGAAGGCTTTGTTTGGGGCAGGGGAGCTGTTGACATGAAAGCGGCTATTGCCGCACAAATCGCCGCTGTCCAGGCCATTGCCTCGAAATATAAAACATGTGGATCTTTAATGATAGGAGCGACCGTAGATGATGAAATCGCAGGGCCGATGGGCATGAAGTATGTAATTAATGAAGGTATCCCAAAGATAGGTTGGCCAAGACCTGATTTTCACGTATTGGGTGAAGCAAATAATCTTAACGTAACCACCGCATTTAAGGGGAGAATATGGTTGAGAATATCTGTTACAGGCAAGAGCGCGCACGGGGGCTCTCCAGAATTAGGCATAAGCGCCATTGAGCGATTGATAGCGGTCATTAGGGAAATTGAGGCCTTGCCGAGAACGGAGCACCCACTCATGGGGAGAGATACCGTGAATGTGGGAACAATTTGTGGTGGTGAAAGGGTCAATGTTGTACCGGGATTTTGCGATTCGAATATTGATTATCGCTTTTGCTACCCTCTGTCATCTGATGAGGCCAAGCATAGGGTCTTTCAGGCAATAGATAGAGCAGCTAAGCATTTCGAGCCATGCGTTGAGATAAAATATGAGGCATTTGAATGCCGCGAGCCGATTGAACAAGATATAGATTCTGAGCCAATACGTTTGGCAGCAGACTGCGTGAGAACAGTTGCTAAGCGTGATTGTCAGTTTCTCGGCGTGCTGTCTGCCGGTGACGCCTATTATACCATTTTAAAGGGCATATCTGGATGTTGGATTGGTCCAGGTGATCCAAAACTACTACATGCTGTCAACGAAAGGATCAGTGTTGAGGAAATCTTGCTGGCTGCGAAAATCTACGCACTGATAGCGATGCGCTTTTGCGGCTTGGAATAAGGATAAAGGTGGCAGTGAATTTTGGTATGCTGAGATTCTGGAAGATAGGACCGATTTAACAGCCTGTGACTCAGGAGGGAGGTAGTAACAGTGGCTAACATTTTAAAGGAAAAACTTAAGGCCGGAAAATTAGTAGTTGGCATGTCGGATCATACGGGCAGTCCGGCGATTGTCGAGATCATGGGAATGGCCGGCTTTGACTACGTTTGGATCGATACCGAACATACGCCATTCGGCATGGAGACCGTCGAGGAATTGGTTCGAGCTGCGGACTCGGTTGGGGCCACACCCATTGTCCGCTTGTATGAAAATGATCCACACCTTATTATGAGAACGCTTGATACAGGTTCTAAAGGGATAATCGTACCGCAGATCCGTTCCGCAGAAGATGCACAAAAAGCTGTTCAAGCAAGTCGATTTCCACCTGAAGGCAGCCGAGGGATGTGTCCTGGGGTTCGAGCATCTGGCTATTTGCTATCGAGTTGGAACAATTACTGGCCTCAAGCTAACAAGGACACATTAGTCGTTGTAATTATTGAGAATCGCCAGGCTGTTAATAACCTTGATGAAATCCTCTCCGTTCCTGGCGTTGATGCTGTGATACCCGGGCCAGCCGATTATGCGCAGGAGGTAGGCTTGCCAGTCAATCACCCGGACGTGGATGTGGTTATGCAGGATGTAATTCGGAAAACACTGACCGCTGGCAAGCAGA
The DNA here is from genome assembly GCA_964611635.1 of uncultured Thermodesulfobacteriota bacterium. Taxonomy (GTDB): domain Bacteria; phylum Desulfobacterota; class JAFDED01; order JAFDED01; family JAFDED01; genus JAFDED01. The sequence continues at coordinate 26,688 of CAZTAS010000060.1, read as the reverse complement.
TCATAGCCATTTTGCTTGAGGATCTCTCATCTACTGCTGATTACCTGAGTTTTAAACAAATGAAGCGGTACTATGCTATGGGTGTCAGGGGATTCTTATACACTAATGATGTCCTTGTTTGGGCGCAACTTTGCAAGGATTTGGCTGATGCTAAGAAAATAGTGGCTGATGCATAGTCTTTGTTAGAAGAATTGCCAGCCGATGAAGATCAACACCTATACTAAACAAGAAAGGAAGGTCAAAGTCATGGCAAAAAGATTTCTTATAGGCACGTTAGTTATCATGGCAATGATAGTTTTTGTGTTTGGGTTGAAAGACTCTGCAGCAAAAACCGTCAATCTACAATTTCATTCTGGCAGCACGGGCGGAATTTGGTATGTCGGTGGAGCCGCTATTTCAGATTACGTAAAAAAGATCAATCCAAGTATCAATATCACAGTTTTGCCTGCAAGCGCGATTGGGAACATCAAACTTTTAGATGCAAAAGAAACTGATATTGCTATTAGCAGTGGAGTGTGGTGTAACCTTGGTATGAAGGGCGAAGCACCATTTGAAAAGAAGCATCCAAGTCCTAGGGCTATTTGCGTCCTAGATGGCGGGATACCTTCGGCGTATATTGCCATGTTGGTTCGAAGCAATACAGGAATTAAGTCCGTCAAGCAGATTATAGAACAAAAGTATCCTCTAAAGCTCTGCGTAACTACTAAGGGATCGGCTAGCGAGTATGTAGCAAGGCAAGTTCTAACGGAGTACGGGCTAACCTATGATGCTATTAAATCATGGGGTGGCAAAGTAAATTACAGCTCTCATACCGAAGCGGTTACCTTGATCAGGGACGGTCACGCGAATGCCTGGTTTTTCCTTTCAGCCCTCGGGCACGGACCCACCACTGAACTAGTAACGGCTCGCAACATGACCTTTCTCCCCATGGACACTGAGATCGTGACATCTATGGTATCTAATTACGGCCATACAGCATTTACCGTTCCTGCTAATTCATTTAAGAACCAAACTAAAGAAATTCCTACGGTGGGCGTAGGCGCGATATTACTCGTCAGAAGTGATCTACCCGATGATATTGCTTATACAATAACAAAGGCCGTTTGTACGAACGCAGATAAGTTAAAACAAACTGTATCAGCTTTCCCTCTTGATCCTTCAACAGCTTGGAAGCACACTCAATACCCGCTTCATCCAGGAGCTGAGAAATGGTACAAAGAGAATGGCTTAATTAAGTAAGAAATCGACCTAGCATGGCCGGGGATTTAGACTGATATTGCCATTTAACTTGAATCCCCGGCCTTTGTTTAAATTGCGGGAAAAGTCGATGATCTGTAACAGTAACTTCTGAAAAATTTCTGATTTCTATATTAAGGTAGCTGTTAAATGGTATCAAAAAGCACAAAATTCAGTCCATTCCTCTCCCTTTCCGTATATCAATTAGTAGCCATTACCATGTCGCTGTTTCACTTATATACAGCAGGCTTCGGTATGATGAGTTACATGCTTCAACGCTGTATTCATCTCTTGTTCGTACTTTTACTTATATTTATGCCTAACCGCAAAAGGAGCCAAAAAGCTAATCATTGGAAAACAGCTATCAATTGGGTATTGTTGATTTTATCACTAGTCGCAATGGGTTTCATTGTAGTGGACTTCGATAGGATTGGTAGTCGCGATCCATACGTCGGGGAAGTATTTACTGCCGATATAGTTCTTGGTATTATTACGATCATTTTGGTATTGGAAGCAACCCGCCGAACTTCGGGCTGGCCGCTAGTTCTCGTTTCTGTTACGGCTTTAGTGTATGCTGTTTTAGGCCCATGGCTGCCTGGAGGGCTGGGCCACCGGGGCCTTTCACTCAAGAAAATAGCCAATATAATGTATTTATCTCCAGACGGTATTTTCGGAATTCCCTTGGGAGCCTCAGCGACCTTCATATTCGTTTTTATTTTATACGGTGCCTTTTTGAGTTGTACCGGTACAGGCAAGTTCATTATTGATTTTGCCATGGCTATTGCAGGACGAGCCCGTGGAGGACCTGCCAAAGTATCAACGGTAGCAAGCGGGCTTTTTGGAACTATATCCGGCAGTGCTGTGGCGAATGTTTATGGGACAGGTGTATTCACAATCCCCATGATGAAAAACTTGGGGTTCAAACCCAAATTTGCCGGAGCAGTGGAATCTGTGGCTTCGACTGGAGGTCAGATCATGCCACCAGTCATGGGAGCGGCAGCGTTCATTATGGCGGAGCTTACCGGTATACCTTATTTGACAGTCTGTAAGGCTGCATTTTTGCCGGCATGCTTTTATTACATTGCATTATTTTTCGCTATTGATTTTGAGGCAGCCAAGATTGGCTTGACTGGGCTGACAAAAGAAGAAACACCTCCTTTGGTTAAGGTTCTTCAAAGTGGGGGGCATATGATGCTTTCAGTAGTGGCATTAATCACCATACTTATTTTGGGATACAGCCCATTCATGGCAGCATTTCTTACCATCTTTATCACTATTGGGCTTAGTTTTCTCAGGAAACAGACCAGGATGGCCCTCCCCAACATGCTGGAATCACTACAAATGGGTGCTGAGAACGCCTTGATGATTGCGTCCGCATGTGCGTGTGTTGGCATAGTGATCGGAGTAGCCACTTATACGGGCCTTGCCCTTAAATTCACCAGTATGGTAGTGAGCATTGCTAAAGGCATGTTATTTCTTGCTTTAGGTATATGTATGATTACCAGTATCATGCTTGGGATGGGATTGCCCACTTCTACCGCTTACATCATGGTGGCGGCTTTAGGAGTGCCCGCATTAACTAGCCTGGGTGTCAGCACTCTGGCAGCAAATATGTTTGTGTTCTACTATGCATGCCTGTCTGCAATTACTCCACCAGTGGCAATGGCTGCTTATGCGGGAGCTTCGCTTGCAGGAAGCGGAATGTTAGGAACAGCTTTAACCGCTTCTAGACTGGGTCTGGTAGGGTTTATTGTGCCCTGGATTTTTGTTTTTTCACCGATACTTCTATTAAAAGGTGGAACAATACTCGATTATTTTTCGTGTATTATTGGTGGCGTCCTCGGCTGCATATCACTTTCTGCAGGTCTAATTGGATGGCTACGTGACAAGAATGGAATAATAGAACGAATTCTGCTAGTGATAGCGGCGATTTGTCTGGTCTACCCAGAGTTTTCAAGCACACTTATTGGGCTTTTGCTACTAGGTGCAGTCTATTTGCGAAAAAGCCTTGGATCCTCCCGTAAGCGGGGAAGTGGAAATAAGAAAATTATGAAAAAGACGCAATAAAGTCTACAATAAAGCGGTATTGTACCTTTTTTCAAGCCCCTCTGGATCGTCAGTGGGTGAAATGAATTTTACGGGAAATCAAAAATTTTGGAACTTTTTGTAGTCAGAGTAGCTCCGAGTTCCTTAAATTACTTATTGCCTTAATTCCTTCGGGGAATTACAATCGTATATCGAATAATCACTACCAAAAACTCTAAGATTTCTTCTTTACTGAAATATGGATATATCTCCTCTTTTTTAATATTATTTCTCAAATCATTTGAAAAAGTTTTAGAAAAATTATTTAACCCAATCCATTGGTTTGCCAATATCGTGCCACATCAATGCACCGAGCTATCCAAATTTTTGGGAGCCCTTTCATGAATTGAATAAACTCGCGCAAAATTTGAAACCTTCCAGGCCTTCCGATGACCTGTGGATGTAAAAATGTGGTAAAACAACCACCCCATTTAAAATAGTCAAGAAGAGCACCCTGAAATATCTCTAAAAAATCTCTCGGGGTTATGGTCATTCTTGAAACAGGAGCCCTCAGGCTGTAAATAAAATAAGGGGCATCATCAATAGACCAGTGGACTGGTAGTTCAATAAGATCTGTCTTTACACCATCTATAACGTGTTTATAAGGAAAAATATTATCCATCATGGTCGATGAATAAGTAAATCCATGTTTTTTTAAAATTGAAAGGGTAGAAGGTGTGTATTCAGCGGCTGGCGATCGATACCCAAAAGGTCTTTGTCCTATTGTTTTTTCAATGATCTCCATACCTTTCAATAATATTTCCTCTTCTTTGCCGGTGTTAGCCATATCTGGCCATTCGTGACGATAGCCATGATGGCCGATCTCATGACCTTCTTCAAAGATTTCTTTGATCAAACCCTGATTTCTCTCGATGACCCAGCCAGGAACAAAAAAAGTTGCTTTAATATCATGTTCTTGCAAAAGTTCCAAAATCTTAGGAACTGCTACCTTAGCTCCAAAAGTACCCTGGGAAAGGGTAACGGGCCTTTTTAAATTTTCCTTATCCCTCGATATCCAGAGGGTTTCTGCATCAAAATCGAAAGCAAGACATGCGGCACACTGTATTCCATTAGGCCATTTTCCCTTTTTTGAATTCATTTTGTACCTCCTTTCGGATGGTCATAATAAAATATCCACAGGCTCACTGAGATTGGATTGAAGTTGCGTTTGAGGTTCGAACCATCCATCTACTTACTTCCCTTCAGGTGCTAAGTCTTTTCTATTCTCCACAGTGCGCTTTACCTGAGAGGCATCGAGTTGGTGGGGCACTACCTACGAAGCTCATCGACTGCTGTTTGTGTCTTCCTTATACCATATTATCATATAGCCTGTCCGTCATAAAAGGAAAACTCACTCGGATTGCAGTGTCTATATGGGAAAATACGTGGGTATTATCCAGGATGCGGTGGATCAAGAAGCGGTCCCAGCGGTCTTGTGCCTCATGAGGTATATGAGGTATATCGGTATACGGCATTTCCCAAGCTATTGTATCAAGCTTGAAAAGGGTTAATCCTTCCCAAACCTGAGATAATGGTGAGGTTTAGTGAGATTTCGTGGAAAAGTGTTGATTGAGTTTTGAAAGGGTAAAAATAGTTTGGATCATTGGTGGTATATATAAATGAATCTTAATGAATAAGTCATATAATATCAATTAATTAATTATGAGCTATTTTAAAGCCATAATGAATTGCCAGGTCGCAATCAGAAAATGGATAGTGGCCATATTTCAAATAGATTCTTGAAAATTTTCTTGACTATCAATAAAATTTTCTTGACAATCAATTTTATATATGCCATGAGAGTGGAGGGCGATATGAAGTGAAGCTCATAAAAGAGTTCATTTCTCTATATGGATATGATGATTTTTTGTTTTCAAAAGATATCCGTGAAGACTAGAAAATCTTTTTTGTGGTTATATCTCTTATAAGTTTTTTGGTATATCGAGGAAGGCAAGAAAACTTATGGATTTGAGAGATAATGGCGAAACGATTCTCAAGGTAGCAGGGTTGAAGACTTATTTCTTCACTAGCGAAGGTGTTATTAAGGCAGTAGACGGGGTTGATTTTGAAGTCAGGAAGGGCGAGGTTCTCGGCATTGTAGGGGAGTCTGGTTGTGGCAAAAGCGTGACAGCATTATCCATTCTTCGGCTAGTATCCACTCCTCCTGGTCGGATTATTGATGGCAAGATTGAGTTTATGGGAAAGGATTTACGTGAATTAAGCAATGATGAGTTCCGGATGATTCGGGGCAAGAAAATTTCCATGATTTTTCAGGATCCGTTGACCTCCTTGAACCCAGTATTAAAGATTGGTTATCAAATATCGGAGGTATTTCGGTATCACAAGGGTCTGAATCGGATCAAGAGTTTACAGGAGGCGATCCGGATATTAAAGACAACTGAGATTCCGTCACCTCAAGAGCGTGTTAAGAATTACCCTCATGAGTTGAGCGGGGGAATGCGTCAACGTGCGATGATTGCTATGGCCTTGGCGTGTGAGCCAGCATTATTGATCGCGGATGAGCCAACGACGGCGCTGGATGTTACGATTCAGGCACAGGTGTTGAGGTTGATAAAGGAACTTTGCAGGCAACGAGATACGGCAGTCCTTTTAATCACCCACGACATGGGGGTAATTGCGAATATGTGCCAGCGGGTGGCGGTCATGTACGCGGGTCGTGTAGTGGAGTATGGGGAAGTGTTTACCCTCTTTAGCGAGCCGGCGCATCCATATACAGCGGCCCTTTTGAGGTCCTTACCCCGTTTAGGAGCGAAAAGAAATCGTTTGGATTCGATAGAGGGTCAGCCTCCTCAGCTGAATCGCTTACCGCCTGGTTGCCCATTTGAGCCCCGATGTGATTGTTCCAATGTGAAGTGCAAAGAGAAAGCTCCTCAGGTAACGCGTATTAGCGAATATCATGAGGTGAGGTGTTACTATCCCATTACCGATAAGAAGAGATGAGTGAGAATAGAATTTTAATCGAAGCTAAGGATCTTTGTAAGTATTTTAAGTTCTCTAAGGACAGGATATTGAAGGCGGTTGATAATGTAAATTTTCGGATTCGTAAGGGTGAGGTATTGGGCCTTGTAGGGGAATCCGGGTGCGGGAAGACGACGATTGGCCGGCTGATGTTAGGTTTATTGCCCCCAACTTCTGGTGAGGTAGTATTTGATGATGTGAAATTGAATGAGTTATCCAAGGCCGAAATGCGCAAGATGCGTCGGAGAATGCAGATTGTGTTTCAGGATCCATATTCGTCCTTGAATCCCAGGATGACGATTGGTAGCATTCTCACATTCCCGATGAAAGTGCAGGGTCTTTTTGAGAGGAAACAAAAGGAGAGATTGATCTATATATTAGAGCGGGTTGGAATGAGTTCGTCAGCAATAAATCGTTATCCACACGAGTTTTCCGGAGGTCAGTTACAGCGGATAGGGATAGCGAGGGCACTTGTTGTGGATCCGGATTTTATAGTGGCCGACGAGCCGGTATCGGCGTTGGATGTTTCAATACAGGCTCAAGTATTGAATTTATTTAAGGAACTGCAGGAGGCATTTCATCTGACCAGTTTATTTATAGCACATGATTTGAGCGTGGTAGAATTTATAAGTGATCGCATAGCTGTCTTGTATCTTGGGAAAATTGTGGAGTTGGCACCCTCTCATGTAATATATAAATCTCACCAGCATCCATACACCAAGAGTCTACTTTCAGCGATACCACTACCGGATCCAAAAATAGAGCAAAGCAAGCCACCTTTTTCTCTCACTGGTGAGACTACCAGCCCGATCAATCCTCTGCCTGGCTGCAGGTTCTTTTCACGGTGCCCGGTGAAGGAGAATATGTGTAAAGAAAATGATCCGGAACTTGTCGAAATCGAGAAAGATCATTATACTGCCTGCTTTTTGGCTGATTAATACTTACCAATCAAGGAACTATACACAAGAATCATCATAATATTGAAATATGGACTATTGATCCTAATGAGCTAATCCAAGGGCCGCGAGGATATTTCGACTCTTCTAATGGTAAACCTTAGACATTGTTTTGTCGGCTGGCTAATGAAAGTCAGCTAAAATAGTCTAAATTTTGCATGTTAAAAGAAGGAGGTAAGGAAAATGGCTAACGTTTTAAAGGAAAAACTTCTAGCTAGTGAATTAGTTGTTGGCATGTCAGAGCATACCGGAAGTCCCGTGCTAGCAGAGATCATGGGAATAGCTGGTTTTGATTATGTTTGGATCGATACCGAACATACACCCCTTAGCTTGGAGACTGTGGAGAACCTTGTTCGAGCTTCAGATTCTGTTGGGACAACACCCATCGTACGTATCTATAAAAATGATCCTCACCTTATCATGCGAGTTCTTGATACGGGAGCCCAAGGCGTGATCGTGCCACAGATCCGGACGGCAGAAGACGCACGGAGAACAGTAGAAGCTTGTAAATATCCACCCGAAGGTATTCGCGGGGTTTGTTCTGGAGTTCGTGCAGTTGGCTATTCTTTTGTTAACTGGGAGACGAAAGCGCGAGAGGCCAACCAAGAAAAGTTGATTGGAATGATCATTGAGAACCGCGACGCAGTGAATAATCTTGATGAAATCCTGACTGTTTCAGGCGTCGACGCAATAATTCCTGGAGCGGCCGACTATTCGCAAGATGTAGGACTGACTAGGAGTCACCCTGACGTTGAAGCTGTTATGCAGGACGTTATCCGTCGTACTCTCGCTGCAGGTAAGCAAGTCATATGCATTCTAACTCAGGATCTTACATCTATTCCCGACTACCTTAGTTTTAAACAGTTAAGGCGGTACTATGATATGGGTGTCAGGGGATTCTTGTACACCAATGATGTACTAGTTTGGGCACAACTTTGCAAGGATTTAGCTAATGTAAAAAACATATTGGCCTCTGCCCAGCCCTGATCGGTCTGCATGAATCTATATAATGATAGCCTCTATTTTACTGCTTGTAATATAGAATATAGATAAATGCTGAGCCAACAACTGGCATAAAGTGGGTTTAGAATTATATAAGTTGAATAAAATGAAAGAGGAGAAAATGGCTAATAATATTTTAAAGGAAAAGTTAATGTCTGGAAAAGTTGTTGTTGGCATGTCGGAGCATACCGGAAGTCCCGTGATAGCAGAGATCATGGGAATAGCTGGTTTTGACTTTGTTTATATTGATACCGAGCATACACCATTTGGCTTGGAGACGGTGGAGAACCTGGTTCGAGCTTCAGATTCCGTGGGGACAACACCAATTGTTCGTGTTTATGAAAATGATCCACACCTTATCATGCGAGTTCTTGATACGGGAGCCCAAGGAATAGTCGTGCCGGGGATCAGATCCTCAGAAGATGCACGGAGAGCAGTGGAAGCATGTAGATATCCACCTGAAGGTAGTCGGGGGGTTTGCGCTGGAGTTCGTGCAGTTGGCTATTCTTTAGATAGCTGGGGCGCAAAGACGCGAAATGCCAACAAGGACACGTTAGTTCAAATTATCATTGAGAATCGCGAGGCAGTTAATAATCTTGATGAAATCCTGGCTGTTTCGGGGGTCGATGTAATATCTTTTGGATCTGGCGACTATTCGCAAGATGTGGGCCTGACTAGGAATCACCCGGATGTTGAAGCTGTTAAACAGGACGTCATGCGCCGAGCTCTGGCCGGAGGCAAGCAGGTTATATGTCTTTTACTTCAGGATCTCACATCCATTGGCAATTACCTGAGTTTTAAACAGATGAAGCGGTACTACGATATGGGTGTCCGGGGATTCATGTATACGAGTGATGTACTTGTTTGGGCGCAACTTTGCAAGGATTTGGCTGAGGCAAAGAAAACGTTGGCTAGTGGCCGGTCTCAGTCGACAGGAGGTTATTAAAAACATAGACTTTCAGATAGGGTGCGTTCACATTGCTTAGGCTTGCCCCAGAAAGGAGGTGAATCACAGGGTTTAGCTGTGAGGTTGCGGGTCGGCACTATTTTGCTACTCCCGTCTTGGCAATTAGATGACCTCAGAGGTAATGAAAAAAGAAAATAAGGAGGTAGATCGTGGTTAGAATAACGAGATATATTTTCAGTATCATATTAGCTGTGCTTCTTGGCATCCTGCTGGTGCATGGGGATGCCCTGGCCACAGAGATCAAGAGAGGTGGGACCATCACTGTTGTGGTTGAAAAAGGGCCTGCTGGCTTGGATCCTCACCAATGTTCTAGTATTAATTCGTGGGCTCACTATGAGCAGGTGTACGAAAGCTTACTCCGATTCAACTACAAAATGGAAATCGAACCTTCACTGGCTACCTCTTGGGATCAGCCGAATCCGCTGACGTACATCTTCCATCTCCGCAAAGGGGTCAAGTTCCACAATGGCAGGGAGATGACCGCCAATGACGTGAAGTACAGCTTTGACCGTGTAAGGAATCCCAAAACAAGTGTCGCTCCGATTTACCACCAGTCGGTGAAATCGATCGAAGTACTGGATAAGTACACGGTCAAGTTCACAATGTCGGTGCCAGATGTAGACTATCTGCGGCTTATCGCGTGGAGCAGGTTCTCTGGTGTGGTGCCCCGGGAGGTGGTCGAGAAGCATGGCGACCTGAAGGCAGTGACGTGCGGAACTGGCCCCTTTAAGATAAAAAAGTATGTACCCGGGGACTATACGGTGTATGAGCGGAACCCGGACTACTGGGCGAAGGGCCTTCCACGAGTGGATGAGCTTATCTTAAAAGTAATTAAGGATGAAACCTCGCGGTTAGGAGCGCTGCGAAAGGGTATAGTGGACATTGGCTGGATGGTCGATGCTCAGTTGGCGGATAGGGCTCGGAAAGAGAAGAACCTCAGGGTCATGGTTACCCCCTTTACCAAAGCGGCACGGATCTTTTTGAATCACGATAAATTCCCTTTCAATAACAAGAAGCTCCGCCAGGCCGTGTCATGCGCAATCGACCGAGAGGCCATGATCAAAAGCGTGTTGATGGGTTATGGAGAGCTCTCGGCATGTCTCCCGCCCGCCTGTGTCCCATACGCGCTTCCCCAAGAGGAGGTTGCCAAGCTCCCCTTTTACCGGCGAGACTTGGAGTTGGCCAAACGGCTGATGAGTGAGGCAGGCTATCCAGACGGTTTTGAATTCACCATAGTCTCCTCAAACTTCCACCCCGATTATATGCCAGTTGTTCAGATGCTAAAAAGCTATTGCAGGGACGTGGGGATCGAGGTGAAAATCCAACAGGTTGAGTGGGGAATCCATATAAACAAATTTCATGCGAGCGACTTTCAGGCACTAATGATGGGTCAAAGCTGGAAAATCAGTCCCGATGGCTATATCCGGCCTTATTTCCACAGCACATCTACGAGAAACTATAGCCGTTACAAAAATCCCGATGTTGATAGGATGCTGGATGAGAGCCTTGTGACTCTGGATGTTAAGAAAAGGATGGAGATTTGGAGGAAGCTTCAGCACATCATGGCTGAGGATGTAGCCATTATCTGGGCTTACTCCTGTCCGTCAAAGTTTGAAGTGGTGCAGGATTATGTAAAGGACTACCATTTCAAGGACGACACATCCCGACTTTACCTGGACCAGGTCTGGCTGGACAAGTAGGATCTTAGGAATTTCTAGTGAAGTGGCGTGCCGGTCTTCAGAGAGTAGCCTTACTCTGAGAGGCCGGTACGCATCCTTACTCAAAACTCATTTGGACGTGTAACAATGAAACGATACATCTTAATGCGTCTTTTATTTTACATCCCTGTTCTATTAGCGGTCTCCATTATCTGTTTCTCCTTCATGCATATGGTGCCGGGCAACATTGTTCAGATCATTGCGGGCGAAGAGGCACTTACTCCAGAGCAGGAAGCACTTTTACTCGAAAAACTCGGACTTGACAAGCCCATCCACATCCAATACATAGTCTGGCTCTGGAAGGTTTTACGGGGGGACTTCGGCATGTCCTATGCCACTGGACAGACCGTTAGTTCGCAAATCCTACAGCGGTTGCCGGTTAATCTCGAGCTGATATTTATCGCCATGACCTTCGTGGTGATAGTCGGCATTCTCGCCGGTATGCTTGCAGCAGCTTTTCAGTTCACAGGATTTGATTATGGAATCCGGGTTCTCGCCATTATAGGATACTGCATACCAAACTTCTGGATTGCCACAATCTTCGTACTGCTGGGCTCCCTTGTATTTCCTTGGTTGCCCGTTCTCGAGTATGTTCCCTTTTCTGAGAACCCATGGGCAAATCTTCGCGGCATGATCATTCCCGGCTTTGTCTTGGGTCTTCGGGAGCTATCGTATGTGGTGCGGATGACTCGCTCTTCCTTCTTAGAGCAAATGAGACAGGACTATGTACGTACAGCTCGAGCCAAAGGACTCATAGAAAAAGTAGTGTTTCTGCGGCACATCATGAAAAATGCTTTAATTCCGGTAATAACTATTATTGGTTTGCATATTGGCGCGATGATGGGAGGAAGCGTGCTGGTCGAAGAGGTCTTCATCCTGCCTGGTATGGGGCGACTTCTTCTAGCGGGAATCAGTCAAAGAGATTTCGCTATCATCCAGGGCATTATTCTTCTTGTAGCTGCAACTTTTCTGGCCGTGAACCTTTTGGTGGACATCCTCTATGCCTGGCTGGATCCGAGGATAAAGTACTGAATTGACGAGGTTAACTCGATATGAACAAGTTATTAAATCAATGGCTTCTTAACTCCAAGGAGAAAATCCTTACAAAGATGAGAAGGCCAATCCAGGCCGACGAAGAGGAAATCCTTAAGCCCTCAAAGCTAATGTGGAGAAGCTTCAAACGCGATAAAGCAGCCGTTCTTGGAAGCGTGCTGGTCTTGTTTATCTTGTTCATATCTGTTTTCACCCCTCTTCTTGCTCCACGTGATCCTCTGGAAATGATACCCGAAAATCGATTCAGTCCCCCTTCAAAGGGGTATTTGCTGGGAAGCGATAGGTTTGGAAGAGACCAGCTCAGCAGAGTAATGTATGGTGCCCGCGTTTCCATGCTAATTTCTTCAGGGTCTGTCACTATGGCCATAGCAATCGGGCTGATTATTGGTCTCATTTCTGGTTACTACGGGGGCAAGTTGGACCAAATTATCATGAGATGCCTTGATATAGTTTTTGCCTTTCCTGTCATTTTGCTTGCCTTAGTTGTGATAGCTATTGCTGGTCCTAGCTTACTCAACCTGCTTTTCACGATAGGATTTATTTACAGCGCTCGTATTGCCAGGGTAACCAGGGGAAGCGTCTTATCAATCAAACAGAAAGACTATGTAGAGGCTGCGAAATCTATGGGAGCGCGGGACGCCACAATCATCTTCTACTATATCTTACCAAACAGTCTTGCACCTATCATCGTTCAGGCAACTTTTTTTCTAGCTCTTGCAATACAGGTAGAAGCATCGCTTAGCTTCTTAGGGTTGGGAACGCAGCCTCCAACCCCTTCATTGGGGCTTATGCTTAACGAAAGCAGAAGATTCATGGAAGTCGCTCCATGGCTAGCCGTTTTCCCAGGCTTGGCGATTGTCTTCGCCGTACTGGCGTTCAATCTGGTGGGGGATGGTTTGAGAAATGCTTTCGATCCTCGCTTATCCCAGAGGTAACTATGCGGAAAGACGTATAACCTTTTTGTGGCACAGAGGCTTTTTACCATGCCCGAAGATTAGAGGGCAAAGACCATTAAGAGAATCCGGTGGTTGCTGGTAGAAGTTGGCAGGAAGCTTATTATAGTAAATGACTTAATAATTAACCCAGATTTTGCATTTGGGCGTGAAAATACTGTTGAACAAAGGGGATAAATATATAACAATGCTCCTTGTTTTAAGCCAATAAAATCTCTCAACAAGGAGCACAAAAAAATGAAACGAAAAAAGAATACTACAGCCCGAAGCGTAAATCAAGTAAAAATTGAATTCACCCGAAAACCCATCACTCCTTTTGGCGGAATTGCCACGTTGGCGGCAAATTTCTTGAGGTCATAGAGTTCAGATATTGGGTGGAGAGCGCTATTCCCATCAGGGAGAGATCCAACAATAGAAGGGGATTTATGGGAAAGTGCTTGCCCGGTTTTTGACCATCCATGAAAATATTTTCTCATAGCCGCCCAGCTGGGAAAAAGCAGCGGATATGATGTTCTCAGACTTGCGGTTCGAGACAGAAAATTGCGGGCGAAGATCAGCTACTTCTTGGAGCAAATATCCTTAATTTCCAATAGGTTGAACTGCATTGCCGTTGAAACTGCGTAGCAAATTTGGAGGGATTTTTGAAGACTTTATATTGAATGTGGCGAATAAAGAGATGCATTGAAAAATCGCATCCCTATTGATCATGCAAAAGACAAAGGCCGCATCACCCAGAAAAATTAATCTAAAAAGGACATAGGACTTTCAACTGCAAAATTTGGGTTAGAAGCTCCGTTAAACTGTTATATAAAATCACTATCTCTCAGCAGAGAAATTGGTTCAAATTGCTTGTCAAAATGGATCAAATTATTTTTCAGCTTACATACTTTAAGCGCTGGAAGAACCAAAGAAGACTTGCATTTTTCTGATTTTTAATGATAGTAGATGAATCCTGAGGTGATTTTTCTTTAAAGTCATGTACGTGTCAGATAGGAAAGCATCGGTAAGGATATTCAGCGCATTCAATAGGCCAATCAGTTATGGAGAGCCTGGGATCTTGGTCCTTTCTGCAAATATGTTCCACCAGCTAAAAGGATAAGAATATTGGACATGAAATGTTATGGAAAAAATAAATAGTTCAAAAGCAGAAAATAGGTTGATCAGTGCAATCTTTTTATATATAAATGCAAAAACTTTCCATTTACAGATAATGTATTGATATTGATAATGAGATCCATCTTGAAAACTTAATCATTAATAAAAGCTGTGAACCCTTGCTTAAATTCTACCTGCGTATGGCCGGCTTTAATAATTCCATTTTGGCGGAGATCGTTGCCGCTCTGTAAGCGATGTTGATTTTTAAATGGGTTTTTCTGGCGAATTGTACTGGAGGAAAGAATTGAAGTCATCTTATACGGTGATTCTCGGCGTGATCGGAGTTGATGCTCACGTGGTGGGCAACAAGATCATGCATTTCGCCCTTGAAAAGGAGGGCTTTCATGTTGTTAACATCGGAACGTTTGTCTCCCAGGAGGATTTCATCAAAGCTGCCATAGAGACAGACGCCGATGCTATCTGCGTAGCTTCTCTTTGCGGCCATGGCGAGTTGGATCTCGCGGGGTTTCGGGAGCATTGCGTGGAGGCGGGCATTGGCGATATCCTTCTGGTGGCTGGCGGAAATTTAGTGGTTGGAAAGCAGGATTGGGAGGAGATTATACTCCGATTCGAACAGATGGGCTTTGACCGGGTATATCCGCCGGGGGTTTCGCCGCGGGTAGTGGCGGATGATATGAAGCGGGATCTGGCCCTCCGAAAAAGGTGAGAGCTATGCGGGCGGCGCTTCTCATTGATTTTGGCAGTACGTTTACCAAGTTGACCTCCGTGGACTTGGATGAAGAGCTGATCCTGGGCTGGGCTCAGAGTCCCACCACTGTGGATACTGATATTACCATCGGGTTAAATAAGGCGATGTACCAACTGGAGCGTCAAGCAGGTAAAATCCAGTACGTTGTCCGCCTGGGCTGTAGCAGCGCTGCTGGTGGGCTGCGCATGGTTACCATCGGCCTGGTGCCCGATCTGACAGCGGAGGCGGCCAAACGAGCGGCTTTAGGGGCAGGGGCGAAGGTAATTGGGATATATGCTCATCAGCTTTCGACCCGGGAGGTGAGTGCCATTGAAGAGTCAAAGCCTGACCTCATGCTTCTGGCGGGTGGAACAGACGGAGGCAACCGGGAGGTGATTGTATATAACGCCAGGTGTCTGGCCGGAAGTTCCATCAGTGTTCCCATTATTGTGGCGGGAAACAAGGCGGCCTTTGACGAGATCGCCCGGATCCTTCAATTGGCGGGCAAAGAAGTGATAGAGGCGGAAAATGTCATGCCTGAAATAGGTGTCCTGAAGGTTGAGTCTGCCAGGGAGGCCATCCGCAAAGTTTTCATAGAACGGATCGTGGAGGCCAAGGGACTCAAACGTGCAAAGGCCCAAATTGATGGCATCCTCATGCCAACCCCTGGTGCGGTCCTTCGCGCAGCAGGCTTGCTGGCTCGGGGTGCTGGATCAGAGCCTGGCTTAGGAGATCTCATGGCGGTGGACGTGGGAGGTGCCACCACCGATGTTCACTCTGTGGGAGAAGGCCGCCCGAAGACCGACGGCGTTGTATTCAAGGGCTTACCTGAGCCTTATCTCAAGCGAACAGTAGAGGGGGACCTGGGGCTGCGCTACAACGCCGTCTCAATCCTTGAAGCAGCAGGGAGGGATGGTCTGGGAATCAGCCAAAACTTCCAGGAAGTCGATAAAGCGATTCGCCGCCTATCCAGGGAAGTGGACCGCGTTCCCTACTCTCCAGAAGAAGTGGAATTAGATGAGGCGCTGGCAGCCGCCGCAGTTCGTATTGCTTTTGGCAGACACGTCGGCTACCTGGAGCCTGTTTATATGCCTCATGGCCAGGTTTTTATCCAGCATGGGAAAGATTGCACAAATGTCCGCCAAGTCATCGCCACAGGCGGTATTTTTGTCCACCATCCAGATCCCGCCCGGATTCTTCGACAAAGCCTTTACTCTGATACTTCTCCATTGCTCCTTAAGCCCCGATCTCCTCAGTTTTTGATAGACTCAAAATATATCATGTATGCTGTAGGCCTTCTCGAAGAGATTGACCATGAGAAAGCCTTTCGGCTTGGGAAAAAATACATCGCCGAAATTTATGGCCACTGATTGCTTAACCGGGCGTTTTTAGTTTCAGGCTGTATAGGTTATCAGCAGGAAGATTACAAATGATCCGATCCGTTTCTGCCCTTAGCGTTCATATGCCTCTTCGAAAGCCGTTTCAACTCCTTGGCGTCAATTTCCATCATATGGAATTCACGGTAGTCGCCTTGGAACAAGGCCGTAAAAAGAGCGTTGGTGCTTTAACAGTTCTCCCGGGCTATACAGATATAACGATGGATAACTTATGGCAGTTTGCACGCGAAAAGGGCGGAGATATCATAGGCGAGGATCCGCGCTGGGCAATGAGCCATCTCTGCATGGAATCGGGCATGTCTTTGCTATACGCTAACCCTTTCATCCTGGCGCTGGAAGCCATGTTAGGTTTGATGCCCAAGCCTGAAATCATAGAATATTCTCTGTCAGGGCCGGTGTTTGAGCATAAAGAGCCCGAGATCAATGAAGAAGTAATCAGCCTTCTTGAACAGGGCTTCCAGACAATCAAGGTTGAAGGAGGAAGCGATGTGGAGTCAGACATACGGCGGGTCAAGCGCATCCAGTCGCTGGTTGGAAAGACGGCCAGAATTCGATTAGACGCTCATCAGGGATACTCTTTCGACGAAGCCCGGCGCTTTGTAGAGGGAGTTGAGACCGCCAGCCTTGAGCTGCTCGAACAGCCATTGCCTCGTGGAGCGTGGGAGGAGACCGCGATTCTTGCCGAATGGAGTCCCGTTCCAATCATGCTGGATGAGTCCATAAGGGGTGAAGAGGATCTGGAACGCGCTGCCAGTCTTGGCTGTTTTCAGTACGTGAAATGCGATCTGATGCGTTCTTGCGGTCTTGCCGGCCTTATACAGCAAATCCAAAGATCCCAGGAACTTGGATTTCAGGTAGTGGTGGGAAACGATGCCGGATGTGAAATTCAATGTTATTACGAAGCCATGGTGGCGGCCTTTTTTGGAGTTCGAAACTCCGGAGACATGAACGGCTTTCTCTTACAGCGGGAATCCCTTTTAGAGCGTCCATTGGGCATCCGGAAAGGATGCCTCGTGCTTCCTCAAGAGGGTGTTCCGATTCTAAACCTTGAAGTATTGGAACGATATGTTGTTAACCGGATACGGTGGGCCAGCTGCAGTGATATTGAGCCTCAATCTTCAAAGGGGAGGCTACAAATAACTCTGGCAAAAACAAAGCGTCGCTGATGATGATAAAACATTGAAAATTTTTATTGACAGAGTGGTATTGAAAATTATATTGTATACAAATACAAATGCAAAAACATATATACATTGAAAGTTGAGTTTTGCAATGAGAAAGATCATGACAAAACGAAATCTCAAGGAGGAGGTTTACCAGCGATTAAAAAAGGGGATCATCAATCAAGAGATTTTGCCGGGAATGCGACTGCGGGAAGAAGAATTGGCGGAAAAATTGGGCGTAAGCCGTACCCCGATTCGTGAGGCCATTAATCGACTTCATCAGGAAGGGATGGTGGTTATAATTCCGCGTCGCGGAGCCTATGTGGCGCGCTTAACAAGAGAGGAAATAATAGAAAATCTGCTTATCCGGGAGGTACTGGAAGGGCTGGCCGCTCGTCTGGCTGCGGAGAATATCTCTGCCTCCACACTCTCGGAAATGCATGCCTGCATTACGCAATTCGTGGACAAGGATCTTATGGCAAACATTGAGAATTATTCCCAGGCTAATGTGCAATTTCATAAGATGATCATAGCGGCCAGCAAGAGTAAAAAGCTCTTCAGCCTTATCCACAATCTTTTTGACCAAATGGATATGGTGCGGCTGCGCACCATATCCATTCCCGGGAGAGCTGAAAAATCCCTGATTGAGCATCTGGAGATTATCGACGCTCTGGAAAAGGGAAATGGTATAAGGGCAGAGCACCTTATCCGAACTCATATACAGGACCTGCGGAAATCCGTGATAGAATCCACAATACACCCCGGCGGCATCTCAATAAGCGCTATATAAAACTTCTCAAAGCCACCGGGGATTGGGTTAATCTATGGGAGCGGTATTTGTCAGTGAGAATCCGCTAATATTTATCGAGAGGGGGAGCCATCAGGAATGAAGATAGAAATTAATGCAGATTTCTGTAAGGGATGCGGATTCTGCATCGAGTATTGTCCCAAAAATGTTTATGAAATCTCCAATGATCTTAACAAAAAAGGGTACCAGCTTCCTCGGGTAGTACGCCTGGAAGATTGCTCAGAATGCGGATTGTGCGATCTGTATTGCCCCGAGTTTGCTATTGTACTCGACAACTCAGCATGAAGACAGGAGATTGAATCATGTCCAAAGCTGTTAAAACAGGGAAATGGTTTGTTCAGGGCGACGAGGCTATCGCAGAAGGTGCCATTGCTGCCGGCTGCCTATACTATGCGGGTTATCCCATAACACCGGCCAGCGAGATCTCCGAGGCCGTCGGCCGCCGCATGCCCGAAGTGGGTGGGATAGTAATACAGATGGAAGATGAGTTGGCCTCTATCCACTCCGTTGGCGGTGCTTCCGTCGCCGGGCTCAAGTCCATGACCGTCTCCTCAGGCCCTGGCATAAGCCTCAAGCTGGAAGGTCTAGGCTGGGGAATCAAGAACGAGATACCATACGTGGTCGTAGATGTCCAGCGTGCCGGGCCCAGTAACGGTGTCGCCACACGAGTGGGACAGGGTGATTTATATACCGTGAAATATGGTTCGGCTGGAGGTAACAACAGTATTATAGCCCTTTCCCCCCAATCCACTCAGGAGGCCTTCGATCTGACCATTGAGTGCTTCAATCTGGCGGAGATCTTCCGGACCCCTATATTTCTATTAACCGATGAGACGGTCGGCCACACCAGGGAACTGCTTGAAATTCCGGAGGAATCTGAACTCAAGATCGTTCAAAGGTTCAAACCCACCGTACCGCCAGAGCAGTTTCACATGTACCCAATGGATACGCCAGGCGCAATTGAATATCCCTTCCCCAACATCGGGGAAGGCTATGGAATCTGCGTCTCACCCTATACCCATACTTCCAAAGGTTATGCCACAACCTCTGAGCGCGACCAGGACCGCATGGCTATCAGGCTGGTTACAAAGGTCATGGATCATCTTGATATCCTTACCGGTGTCGAGACTCATTATCTGGATGACGAGGCGGAATGGGGTATCATTGCGTATGGCGGGAATGCCCGCCCAGCGCTGGCCGCGGTGAATATGGCACGCGAGGCCGGAATCAAATGTGCCATGCTCCGTCCCATCATCATTTGGCCCTTCCCGGACGAGCAGGTGTATCGCATGGCTTGCCGGGTCAAGAATATCCTTGTTCCCGAGCTAAACCGGGATGGCCAGTTGGCACGAGAGGTAACACGAGCGGCCCGGGGGCAGGCAGAAGTATATCACCTGGGATCTGGCGGTGTTGAGCCTCACCTGCCCACTGTTATACTGTCGGAAATTCAGCGGATGAGGCAGTGAGATATCCGCTCCGCCCCGGAATGATCAAATCAACTTAAATAATATATATTATAAGGAGAGCATGAAAATGTCAGCCGTTGCTCAAAAGGAACCGGTCATCCATCCTCTGGTTCAAAAATATCTCCGAATGGAACGTATGCCACATGCCGCCTGTCCCGGTTGCGGCATTGGCCAGGTGGTCCACGCGGTGCTGCTGGCCTGCGAGGATCTGGGCCTTACCCCTGAGAACACTGTATGGGTTCAGGGGGTAGGTTGCTCCAGCCGCATCACATACTCTACCTGGAAGGGCGACAACATCGATGCCCATCATGGTCGTATCTTTGCCGTCGCCACAGGCATGAAGCTGGCACGGCCAGACTTGAACTTCATCTGCTTCACCGGAGATGGAGACTGTGCATCCATCGGCGGGAACCACTTTCTACATGTCTGCCGAAGGAACGTTGACGTTACGGCCTTGATGTTCAACAACGCCATTTATGGGATGACCGGTGGTCAGGTGGCTCCAACGACCCCTTTGGGTGCCCACACCATGACAACTCCGTACGGCAATATCGAGGATCCTATGGACGTTGTGGATGTGGCTACAGCCGCAGGAGCAGCTTACGTGGCCCGGTGGCGCTCAGTGGACTTTCAGCCCTTGGTGCGATCCATAAAGAAAGGGGTCCAGACCAAGGGGTTCGCCTTCATCGAGGTGCTAGTTCCCTGTCCAACCCAGTTTGGCCGCTATGTACTTCGAACGGCGGATGCCAAGAAAATTCTGCAATGGTATAAAGAGAACACCATTACTCAAAAACGGGCGGAAAAGCTTTCGCCCGAAGAGCGCAAGGAAAAAATCGTCCTTGGGGAGTTCGTATATCGAGAGGATCGTACCGGTCTTGTGGAGCGTTACTGGGACATGGTGAAGCGCGTACAGGGCAAGGAGGTTTGATATGGGCAAAATCGGGGTTCGATTTGCAGGCTTTGGGGGGCAGGGGCTCCTGTTGGCGGGGATCATGCTGGGCAAGGCGGCTGCCATTCTGTCAGGTAAAAATGCGGCACAGACCCAATCTTACGGCACGGAAGCACGAGGTGGGGCCAGTCAGTGCAACGTTGTTATCTCGGATGAGCCCATAACTTATGTCGGTGTGGTGAATCCTGATGCATTCATTTGCATGAGCCAGGAAGCCTATGACAAGCTGATCGGTGATGTGCGCTCCGGAGCCCAGGTCTATTATGACTCGGATCTGGTCAAGATCAAGGAGATCGAGGGCGTCCGGCAGATTCCTATCCCCTCCACCCGGACAGCAATCGATAAGCTGGGTCGGCGTATTGTTGCTAATATGGTTATGCTAGGAGCATTGGTGGATGGCACTGGAGTGGTGGATCCGGAAAAAGTAAAGGAATGTATCAGGAGCGATGTTCCCAAAGGAACGGAGGAGTTGAACCTTAGCGCTTTCGAAGAAGGGCGGCGCTTGTATCAGGAGGTTATGAATCGGTGAAGCTCTACGAGTATCAAAGCAAGGAGATTTTTCGCGAGTATGGCGTGCCTGTGCCAGATGGTGCGGTGGTGACATCCGCTGAGGAGGCCGTTAAGGCTGCCAGCTCCATGATGTACCCACTGGCTGTGAAATGCCAGCTTCTGCGTAAGAATCGCGGCAAGTCCGGATTGATCCAGAGTGTTGGTTCCGCGGAGGAACTCGGGGAAACCGCCACCGATCTCCTGGGAAGAGTGGACTGGGGCGCATCAGAGCCCCGGCTTCTTGTGGAACCCTGGTTGGACATACAAAAAGAGTTCATGGTTTCCATTACAGCGGACCCTGTGTCCAGCGGACCTATGTTCTTGACCAGCGCATTCGGCGGGATGGAGGTTGAGGAGGCAGCGGAAGATTCCAATAAAATCAATCGGTACAAAATTGACGTCTTCCTTGGACTTCAGCCCTTCCAGGCCCGTAACATAGCTTACGATATAGGTTTTCGGGGAAAGAGTATTAGAGAAGGCGCGGCGCTTTTCTTAAACTTATACAGGGTCTTCAAAGGATGCGATGCCGAGTTGGTGGAAATTAATCCTCTGACGATGCTGTCCGATGGAAGCCTGATGGCCATAGATTCTAAGATCAACATTGATGATAGCTCGCTGGGCCGCCAGAAGCGATTCGTAAGAGGGCGTGATCAGTTTGATACCGACATCGAATACGAAGCGGCCAAGGAAGGATTCCCATATGTGACCATTGATCCTGAGGGCGATATAGGGATTATGTGCGCTGGTGCCGGGCTCACCATGACCACCGTCGATTTGATCCATCAGTTCGGGGGTCGACCGGCTAATTTCCTGGAATTCGGTGGACCTCTGTATCAGCGTACAGTCAAGGCTATGCGCTTTGCCCTCAGCAACAGGCGCATCAAGGTGCTGGTCATTTGTGTATTCGGCCTCATCGCTCGCACCGATGTGATCGCCGAGGGCTTGGTAGTGGCAATCAAGGAGAATAAGCCTCGGATTCCTTTGGTGGTATGTATGAGGGGAACCGGCCAGGAAAGAGCCTGGGAGATCCTTCGTGAAGTAGGGCTGGAATCCGAACAGGATAATGAGGTGGCCATACGACGTGCTGTGGCCATTGCAGGAGGGACCTGATGAGCGCGTTTGTTTTTGCCAATGCACCTGTTGTGGTCCAAGGTATAACCGGGCGTGAGGGAATGTTCTGGACGAAGCGAATGAAGGAATATGGCACCAATATCGTTGCCGGTGTCACCCCGGCAAAAGGTGGTGAATCTGTGGAGGGTGTTCCTGTCTATGATACGGTTAAGCAGGCCATTTGCCATCACCCGATTGAGATCTCTGTAGCCTTTGTTCCGGCCGCAGGCGCTAAGGATGCCGTTTTTGAGAGTCTGGATGCAGGCATTCGCAAGATGGTAACCTTGGCGGATGGCATCCCGCTCCGTGACCAGATGGAAATCCGAAGCCATGCCTTGCATGTGGGAGCAATGGTAATCGGTGCCAATTGTGCCGGAACTGCCACCATTGGAGAGGCTATGCTGGGCTTTCTCCCCGTATGGCTCGACTATGTATACAAACCCGGCAGTGTGGGCATCATTACCCGAAGTGGAAGTCTCACCAATGAGACAGCTTCGCACCTGGTGGCTGCTGGCATGGGGATGACCACCGTTTTCGGCGTGGGGGGCGATCCTGTCCCCGCAACCCGCATGACAGAAGTCATGGAGCTTCTGGAGGAGGACCCACAAACCGAGGCCCTGGTGATTGTAGGTGAATTGGGAGGAACAATGGAGGAAGAAGCCGCGGAGCTTATAGAAAATGGCGGGTTCACCAAGCCCGCAGCGGCATTTATCTCTGGTGCCAGTGCACCTCCTGAAAAGAAAATGGGCCATGCGGGCGCTGTAATCCTCGGGAATAAGGGGACAGTGAGAGGAAAGATCGAGGCCCTTGAGGCGGTTGGCGTTCGGTGCGCACCCCGACCATCCCTCGTTCCCGAAGCTCTCCGGGGATCTATTAAGGCAAAATCTAGAACATAATCTTTATATAACCTTCATCCGGTGCAGTTACAGGTTTGCTTCTGAATTTATAACATTAGTAGATGTGAACTCATGGCAAACAAGATTCTGATAACCGAGGATATAGTGGGGCCTGGCATTGATAGGCTCGTGGAAAAATTTAATGTCACCTGCGACAAAGAGTTGTGGAAGGATAATCAGCGCCTGCTGGACTTGGTTGGCTTATTCGATGCTCTTGTGGTACGCAACCAGACCGCGGTAAATTCAGAGCTTCTGGCTGCCGCTGCTAAGTGCAAGGTCATAGGAAGAGCTGGTGTAGGAGTGGATAATGTCGACGTTGAGGCAGCCTCAAGACATGGTATTGTAGTAACCTATGCACCGGATGAGAATGCCATTTCTGTGGCCGAGCATGTGCTGGGTATGATGCTTTGCATGGCACGAAAGCTGCCGGCAGCGGATGCATCGGTCAAGCAGGGGCGGTGGGAAAGAATGCGATACCTCGGCACAGAACTCCACGGTAAGACGCTGGGTATCCTGGGGCTTGGCAAGATCGGATGCCGTGTGGCGCTGAGAGCCAGGGCCTTCGGCATGCATATAATCGCATATGATCCTTTCCTGACTCGACACCACCTTAATGTAACCGAAACCGATGCAGAACTTGTAGAGCTCGATACACTTCTTGCACGCTCCGATTTCATTACAGTTCATTTGCCCCTGACGGAAGAAACCAGGCACCTGCTCAATGAAAGCCGCCTGTCCAGAATGAGGTCCACGGCAATCCTGATCAATACCGCGCGAGGTCCCATTGTTGTGGAAGAGGCCCTATATAAGATTTTAAAAGAACGCCGGATCGGAGGCGCTGCCCTGGATGTCAGGGAAAAGGAGCCGCCGGAAAACAGCCCCCTAAATGAACTGGATAACATACTCCTTACCCCACATGTGGCCGGCTTTACCCAGGAGGCTCAAGACAAAGTCACCGATTCAGTGGGCGAAGATGTGGACAGAGTGCTGTCCGGGCTTCCGTCGCTGAGATATGTTAATTTCCCTCTTCCCCGGAAGTAGCAAACTGTGTGGGTAGAGGCAGAATTTAGTATCCCGCCTCTCAATGACAATTTCGATAATGAAAAGACCAGAGTGAAGGATTCCTACCGCAAGCATTTTCATCTTCGCCGTGCGACTGAAACAAAGTCTGAATGGCATCATTGCTGTTAAACCATGAGGCCTCATAATATTTATGAATTGAAAGCGATTTGAATAAAAAATGCTTGACATCGGGAAGGGAGAATGATACATATCATTCATAAATAAATATTTTTGAAGGATTTAATTCATCATGCATATCGATAGTGCTGGGAGGCGTGCATTGCCGCTGGAGCAGATAATTCAGAATAGATTTGATCATCTGACTCCCAACCAGGCTAAATTGGCGCGGCATTTCCTGGCACATAAGCAGGATATAGTTTTTAAGTCTGCTGCCAAGATTGCCCGCGAGGTGGGCGTAAGCGAGTCCAGCGTGGTGAGATTTTCCATTGCATTGGGATTCGAGGGATTCGCCGATCTCCAGAGCAAGCTAAGGGAGTTTCTGATCAGCCGCATCTCTCCGACTCAGCGCCTCCGGGCTGTGGAAGGGTGGCATGATGGATATTCTGCAGCATTTGATGAGGATCGGGAAAACATCAATCTCACCCGGGACAGCAATTCACCTGAGCTTGTCGACAAGGCTGTCCAGATGATCCTGGAGGCCAAAAGGGTATATATTATAGGCTATAGACCATCCAAATCCGTAGCCGATTTCTTTGCTACCGTGCTCGGCCAGGCCGTGCCCGATGTTTACGCAATCGATGCAGGCAGTGGTGGGCATATCGGTCTTATGCTGGACTTCAAACCTGACGACTTGGTGATCGCCATCAGCTTCCCTCGCTATTCCAGAAAAATTTACGAAGTTTTCAAGTGGGCCCAGAATATCGGATGCAGGCGTCTTGCCATCACTGACAGTCGCGTGGCGCCAGTCGGGCGAATCGCTGATATGGTATTACTGGCCAGCGTTAAATATCCTTCCTATTTCAACTCCAATACAGGGGCCTTTGCTCTGATCAACTGTATTATCTCTTCAGTGGTTAGAAGGATACGACGCCGTTCCTTTCATCGGCTGACCCGCCTGGAGAATGTGATGAAGGAGATGAACGAGTTGATGGAATAAACATACAAAAATGAGGCGATACGGGATTTACTGCGGTTCGTAAGTGCTTCAGAAAAGAGGCGATGTATCTTCGTTAAAATCGGTCTGTTGAAGGAGGCATGGCAATCATGGAAAAATTTGATTATAAGATCGTGGAGGAGGCCGCCAAGGAGCTTTATATCAGAGCATTGTGCGATCTGCCGCCGGATGTTCGTGATGCGCTGAAGAAAGCAGCCCAACGCGAAACACAGCCCACGGCCAAACAGATATTCGAGACCTTTCTGAAAAACATCGAGGTGGCGGATAAGAACAAGATGCTCATCTGCCAGGATACGGGGCTTCCCATTTACATTGTCAAGATGGGTGATCAATATCACTGGCATGGGGCCGAGTTGAAAAAGCGCATATACGAGGGGGCCAAACGCGCCACTCTGGAATTCCCCTTTCGAGGAAGTTCCACTCACCCCATCACACGGGTAAATCCTCAGAACTCCGTGGGGGAGAACCTCCCCGTAATGTACTGGGACTTCATGGAGGGGGCAGAGCATCTGGACATCCTTATGATCCCCAAAGGCTCCGGGTCTGAGAACATGAGTGCGATGAAAATGTTCATCCCCGCCGATGGCGTAAAGGCTCTCAAAAAATTCGTCATAGACACCTTTATCGAGTCGGGGTCTAATCCTTGTCCTCCTGGAGTTATCGGCGTGGGAATTGGCGGTACCGCTGACCTTGTGGTAAAGCTGGCCAAGGAGGCTATTGCTCGTCCAGTGGGACAGCGCCACCCGGATCCGGAAATTGCCAAAATGGAGCAAGAATTGGAGGAAGCCATCAACGCCACTGGCAACGGCCCAATGGGACTTGGCGGCGATGTGTCCACCCTGGCTGTTCACATCGAGACGGCTTACACCCATATTACTCAGAACCCAATCGCAATTAATACCCAATGCTGGCCGGCTCGAAGGGCCCGGGCAAAAATTTATCCTGATGGACGGGTCGAATACGGGTTTTAAGGCATACAATACCACCACTCGAGAGCGAGCACTGGATCCCCCGTTCTATGGGGGTCATAGGAGGATAAGATGGCGGAATATGTGCTGAACACACCTTTGAGCGAGGAAGATGTTCGAAAGCTGAAAATCAATGATATCGTCCGGATTAACGGAACTATTTTTGGCATTCGAGACCTTACTCAGATTTACATGTTTGATCAGAATCATGAACCACCCGTTAGTCTGGAGGGCTCGGTCTTGCTCCATACGGCACCCAGTCTGAAAAAGGTGGGAGACCGATGGGAGCCTATCTGCGTGGGTACCACCACCAGCACAAGGATGGACCGCTTTACCCCTGGGCTCATCGAGAAGTATGGGGCTCGTGCCATCGTTGGCAAATCCGGGCTTTTT
>CAZTAS010000059.1:0-30203 GCA_964611635.1 uncultured Thermodesulfobacteriota bacterium | reverse complement strand
AGAAATTAATATCCACAATATACAGAATATGCTGAAGGAAGTCAATAGTCATTTTCATTAATAAAAAATAAGATGGGATGGATGCATAAATGTATACTTATTTGGTCGGAGAATACAAATGAGTAACCAAGAATGTTACAGGTGCGGCAGGCCTCTGGAACCTGGAAGCCTTAAGTACGTGATCAAGATTACTGCTGTGTCCGATTTCGATGGGGTCATACAAGAGTCGAAGAACCCCGATATTGAGGGGGAGATTAACCAGATACTCCGGGAAATAGAGGACTGGCCTGCTGATGAACTTGAGAAGGATGTCTATCAGGAGATAAGCTTTGTTTTGTGCAAGGCGTGCAAGGAGCACTTCATGCTGAATCCCTGCGGAATTCAGGATAGCCCGGTGCTCCACAACAAGTATTCCGGAATGATTCATTGACCAAACTTTGCTTTCCATTACACATAAGATATACTTGAAAATGGTTCGCATATCTAACTGCGGAATGCAGTGAATTTATCCTGTGTAAAGGCTGCGAATCAGGTCACGTGTATGTTTGCTTAATGGAAAAAATTCATACCATTTTAAGTGCGGGAGCGAAATTCTTATCGATTTACTTGATTCCTCACCTTCAAAAACTCGCCAATTTTTATCTAATGACATTGATTCCCAGCTCTGAAAGATAAAATTTAAATGGACAACAGGATCGGGATATGGCAATGTATAAGACCATCGGGTAATAAAATATCTGTAAAAGGACAATGAATTTGAGTTCTTGGAAAGAGATTTTCCAGCAGAAAAGAACAGATGTTCAGGATGCTTTGAGTCACATACGAAGCGGAAACCGTATTTTCATCGGAAGCGCCTGCGGTGAACCTCAACACCTTGTGAGAGAGTTGGCTAAAAGAGCCAATGAACTCATGGATATCGAGGTTATCCACCTTTTGACCATGGGAAAGGCCTCATATACGAAGGAGCGCTTTGATGGTCATTTTCGGCTGAAAGCATTTTTCATAGGGGATAGTGTGCGAGAGGCAGTGGGGCAGGGACGGGCCGATTTAACGCCTACCCGTTTATCCGAAATTCCAAGGCTTTTCCTCTCAGGCCAGATCCTGCTTGACGCTGCCCTCATCCAAGTTTCACCCCCTGACGAACATGGCTTCATGAGCTATGGGATCAGCGTAGATATTACCAAGCCTGCTGCGGAGAGCGCGCGTATTGTCATAGCCCAGGTAAACAAGCAAATGCCCAGGACACTGGGCGATAGTTTCATCCATGTAAGCAGGGCAACTTATATTGTCGATCATGATGAACCCATTCTGGAAGTTCCCCCAACCGATCGGGATGAGGTTTTCGAGCGTATCGGACATCATATAGCAAGGCTCATTGACGATGGAGCTACTATCCAAACAGGCATCGGCCGCATTCCTAACGCCGTATTGGCCGCCTTGATTGATAAGAATGATCTGGGCGTTCATACGGAGATGTTTACAGATAGCCTTATAGACCTCGTGGAGTCTGGGGCTGTGACCAACCAACGCAAGACATTGCACCCCGGCAAGATAATCGCCAGCTTTTGCATGGGAAGTCCTGGACTTTACAAATTCGTGCACAACAACCCCTTGGTGGAGTTTCATCCTTCGCAGTATACCAATGATCCATATGTCATCAGTCAGAATCGTAATATGATATCCATCAATGGTGCCATTGAGGTGGATCTGACGGGGCAGGTTTGCGCCGACTCTTTGGGATATGTCCTGTATTCAGGCCTCGGCGGTCACCAGGACTTCGTCCGAGGCGCCGCCCGATCTCAGGGCGGAAAGCCCATAGTTGCTCTTCCTTCCACGGCGCGGGAATGCCAGGCCTCCCGAATCGTCTCTCACTTGGCGGAAGGTGCTGGCGTGGTGACTTCCCGTGGAGATGTACACTACGTGGTCACGGAATATGGGGTGGCATACCTTCATGGCAAGAGCATTCGTGAGAGAGCCATGGCCCTGATTAACATCGCCCACCCCGACTTCCGTTCGGAGCTATTGGCAGCCGCTAAACGCCGCCATTATGTTTATCCTGACCAGATGCTTCCTGTCGCGGGAACCCAGTATCCTGAACAATGGGAGACCACGCAGTATTTTGACGGCCAGCCAGTCTTTTTCCGCCCCATAAAGCCCACTGATGAGCGGATGATACAGGATCTGTTTTATTCCCTCTCCGACGAGTCGATCTACATGCGATTTCTCACCTTCATCAAGACCCTTCCCCACAGCACCGTGCAAAAACTTGTAAACATCGATTACAAGGAAATGATGGCGGTGGTGGGGCTTGTGGGCAAGCCCGAGAAGGAGCAGATTATTGCTGTGGGTCGCTATCGGCGAGATTCAAAGAGTAATCTGGCTGAAGTCTCCCTGGTGGTGCACGAGCAATGGCAAAATAAGGGGATAGGCAAGTTCTTACTCACCTATCTTATAGATATCGCCCGATCGCAGGGAATCAAGGGCTTCGCCGGGGAGATTCTGGCTGAAAACGACCAAATGCTCCACGTTCTCTACAGAATCGGATATGCTGTTAAAAGCAGGCTTTCTTTCGGCATTTATAGCTTCGAGTTCCTGTTTGATGAAAAAAAATAGATGGCACACCGGATGTCTCAAGTGCCCAAATGAAGATTATAACGATCAAAACATTCTCTTTTTTCAGGGTGATACCGCCAAGAGGAATTAAATATTTATTGATATTTGTATTTGCTGCCTATGATAAAGCAAGTATCAAAACGTGATTAGTAATTTTTAATAAACTCCTAAAAATGACAAACTCTTTAGACATCTTGTCCGCAACTATTTGAAAAAGCATATATTCAGTTGGCTTGAACAGTTAAACATATTCATCAAACTGATGGGATAGGATTAACTGCAAGGATCAGATATAGAAAAATCAATTAGCTAAAACATCTTGCAGCAAATAAATGGCATTTTTGGATAATTATAACTTTCGAATGGATTTCTGAACAATAAATTGCTAATTAACTGGACATAAATATTTACTTGACAATCAATATTATACGGCATTAATAAAAATCACATGATTCTCATTATTCTTCCTTTTTCCGTTAATGTTTCGCGATAAAGAAATAATTATCTTATTGATTCTATATCTTTTGAGACTATAATCGCAGGTGTCGCAATGGAGGTACGAGGCAATATAGCGTTGATCACTGGAGGATGTGGTGGAATTGGAATGGCCATTGCTAAGGAATTCCTGAAATTAAATAAAAAAGTCATCCTCTGCGATTTGAATATTGAAAAAGGATTGGAACTGGCAAAAAAACACGATGGACTGAGTTGTCTGCAGGTGGACCTGAGCGACACGCAAGAAATCCATCGGCGTTTAAAGCCACTGATAGAATCAGATAATGCCCCGGACATACTCGTTAATAATGTTGGCATTTCTCCCAAAAAGGATGCCGCCGGAAAGGCCTACAAGACGTGGGAGATGCCCCTGGAACAGTGGAATCGAGTCATGGCGGTGAATCTGACTTCTTATTTTTATTGTTCCAAACTGGTAGTGCCCGCCATGAAGAAAAAAGGCGGCGGGCGGATCATTAATATAGCCTCTCTGGCAGCGCGCACGGGAGGCTATGTAGCCCCTGTGCACTATGTTGTGAGTAAGGCCGGTGTTCTCGGTCTTACAAAAGTCTTGGCAAAGGAAGTCGCACAGTTCGGTATTAATGTAAATTCCATCAACCCTGGCCGTATTGACACTCCGATGATTCATGACGTGCCGGATGAGGTTAACCAATCCTATATTGAAAGGATTCCTGCGGGAAGATTGGGGCTTCCTGAGGATGTGGCAAAAGTGGTGATGTTTTTAGCTTCGGATCTATCAGATTATATTACGGGCACAGCCATTGAAGTAAATGGTGGGCTTTTTATGGGCTAATAGGAGAAGAGCATGAAATTAACTGGTGGCGAGGCCATTGTCGAAATTCTCAAGCGCTTTAAGGTTCAATACATGTTTGGATTGCCAGGTGACCAGACTCATATATATGATGCCATATATAGGAATTCAGACATCAAGCACATCCTTGTCCGACATGAACAAGCGGCGGCTCATATGGCAGATGCCTACGCACGAGCCAGCGGGAAAGTGGGCGTCTGCGACGCCACCATTGGACCAGGGGCAACGAACTTGATTTCAGGAATAGCGGAGGCATTTACCTCTTCCATACCAATCCTGGCCATCGCTTCTGAAATTCGATCCGACTGGCGTGGTCGTGGCTGTCTTCAAGAAATCCAGCAGTTAGAAGTCTTTAAGCCCATAACCAAATTTGCTTTCCGGGTCGATGTGATTTCAAGGATACCGGAGATTATGAGGAAGGCTTTTCAGATCGCAACCACAGGGAGCCCCGGGCCAGCATTTTTAAGCTTTCCTCTTGATATACTGAAGGGTGAGGCAGATTTTCCTGAGGAGGATTTTCAGGTTCATGAGAAGTTCGGCCAGTTTCCCGCCATACGGTTTTTGCCCCCGGAAGAAGAAATCATTGAAGTGTTGGATATGTTCTTGAGTTCCAGTAAGCCGATCCTGATGTGTGGAGGAGGTGTAATCTCCTCAGGCGCTTGGCTTCAGGTCCAAAAACTGGCAGAAACTCTCGGAGTTCCGGTTGTTACCACGTTTATGGGGAAAGGTTCTATACCTGAAAGCCATCCGCTATGTCTAGGGCCATTTGGGCTTCTTGGCAGGCCTGAGGCTAACGATTGGGTACAAGATTCTGATTTCATACTCGCCGTGGGAACGCGATTCACAAATGTTGATACTGCAGGCTGGAATATCCCTAGACCTGGCGTGACCATTGTCCAGATTGATATCGATCCTGAAGAAATCGGAAAAAACTATTACGTAAAAAGGGGACTTGTTGGGGACGCGAAGAGCGTTTTGTCTGCCATGATAAGGCTTTTGGAAAACAAAAAGTATGAGAGCAAAAGGAAATTTTATCAGGTAAGCGAGATCGAGGAAGTTCA
Organism: uncultured Thermodesulfobacteriota bacterium; assembly: GCA_964611635.1. Taxonomy (GTDB): domain Bacteria; phylum Desulfobacterota; class JAFDED01; order JAFDED01; family JAFDED01; genus JAFDED01. The sequence goes on along the minus strand of CAZTAS010000059.1, from coordinate 25,205 downwards.
TCGTAAATGGCTTATGGAAAGGGGTATTGAAAGCGTCTCGGCCAAAAAGGACTCCTCTCCCGTTCATCCTTTACAGGTTATCAGAGCTCTGCAGCATTACATGAGGCCTGACGATATAATTATCTGCGATTCGGGATTCAATCAGATCTGGGGTGGACAATACTTCGAGGTAAAATCGCCTGGAAGGACTTATATGGGTCCACGAGGATTCGGGGTGATGGGTTTTTCACTTCCTGCAGCAATCGGGGCGAAACTGGCCTGTTCAGATCGCAAGGTTGTCGCTCTTTGTGGAGACGGCGGTTTTGCTATGACGTTACAGGAACTGGAAACAGCGAAACGGATAGGTGCTCATGTTGTTGTGTGCATTATGAACAACCGAAACCTGGAATACGTTAAAGCGAATCAAAGGAACATTTACGACTCTCGATTCATTTCCGTAGATTTTTCTGACCTAAATTTCGCAAAATTGGCACAGGCTTTCGGATGTGATGGGTTCAGAGTCGAGGAAGGAATTCAGTTGGATGAAGCCTTCAATCAGGCATTTCAGAGCACAGTGCCATTTGTAATTGACGTTTCCACCCTCGAGTCGGCGGAGCCGGACAGGATAAGCATTCAGACATTATCAACGCCCGCCAGCGGCTCTTAGGATCGGAAAAAAATATTATGAGTAGAAATTACAAGGAAGACTATCGCAAGCTGGCCCTGAACGTTTGCTGGGCAACCCTGACTACACCTTTTAAAGAAAATGGGGAAATCGATGAAATTGGTTTTCGAAAAAACTTAAAAGTTTATATCGATAAGAGCACCTCCGGCTATCCAATCGGGCTCCAAGCTTGCGGTACATATGGCGAATCGCTGTATATGACTGATGATGAAATTAAAAGGGCTATAAAGATTGTCTTTGAGGAAGGGCGCGGGAAAGTGCCGGTTGCAGCCGTCGTTTTTAATGGTGACGGCTGCCTGAAAAGAACAGTAAAAATGGCTCATTACTGCCAGGAGCTTGGAATTGATGTGATTAATGTAGCGCCGCCTACATATTATTTCCGTCCCGAGTCGGAAGGAATCTTTCAGTGGGTCAAAGCATTAGCAGATGAAGTTGAAGTTGGGATTGTAATTTACAACCTTGCCGCCCGTTTTAATTTTTACATGAATGTGGCCTTAATCAGAAGACTCGCTGAAGAAATTCCTCAGGTGGTAGGGATGAAACACGCCCCGGTGGGCCTGGAAAAGCGTCTCGAAATGCTGCAGAGTCTGGGGAGCATTATTGGAGTGGTTGAGGGCGCTGAAGCGTATGCCTCATATACCATTCCTCTCGGCAGCCTTGGCTACATGTCTAGCTCCGTGCTTTTCGCCCCCGATCTTATTAATAGATGGACCAAGGCCATCGTCGAGAAGGATGAGGGAACAGTGCGGGAAATCAATCAAAAATTCCAGGCTTACCGCAGTCTTCAAGCCCGACTCCCTGTTCAACCTCCAGCGGTTCTAAAGGCTGCCATGGATATGGTCGGGTTGGTCGGAGGCCCCACGAGACTCCCGCTGCTTCCCCTGGAGGACGACCACCGTAAAGAGTTGAGGAACGCCCTTGTTGAGCTGGGACTGATGCTGGTCGCATGACTCAAAGGAATGATTATTTCGGTGGCTGCTTAAAGTTTGGTATGGAAAAGTATAGGAGAAACAAGGACATGACTCCCAGAGAAAGGCTTTTAACAACCCTCAAGCACCAAGAGCCCGACCATGTCCCCGTAGATCTTGGAGGAACTTCAACCGGGATCGAGGTGGAAGCTTACGACAAGCTGAAAATACATCTCGGGTTCGAAGGCAAAACAAAAACATTTGTGAGGGATCACGTAGAGGTTGATGAACCGATTCTTGAGAGATTCAATATAGACACGAGGTACATTCGGATAAAAGCCCCGGGAGGGTTTAAGCCCAAAATCGAGAAAGATAACTCATATGTGGATTTCTGGGGTATCAGGTGGAAAAAGCCTCCTTCCAGTCATTATTGGGACATGGTAGATCACCCCATTAAGGAGCCGACTATTGATGCATTAAAAAGCTACCAATGGCCTGATCCGGATGACCCCGCGAGAATCCAGGGTCTCAGAATAAGGGCTAAGGAACTGTATGAGAAGACAGAATACGCCATTGTTATGGATGTGTTAGGCTCCGGGGTCTTCGGGCAGGCATGGAATCTTCGTGGACTGGAGAACTTTCTCTTGGATCTTGTCTTGAACCAAAAGTTTGCAGAAGCTCTTTTGCACCAGGTTGCAGACTACCAGATCTCCCTCTGGGATCATGTCCTGGATGAGGTTGGAGAGTACATCCAGGTGGCGAGTGTCTCAGACGATTTGGGGATTCAAAATGCCCCGATGATCTCGCCGGAGCTTTATCGGAAGCTCATTAAACCAGCACAGAAGAGGGTATGGCAGTTCATCAAGAGTAAAACGAATGCCTTCCTATTTCTACATTCCTGCGGGTCTATCCGCAAATTAATCCCTGATTTCATTGAAATAGGAGTTGAAATTCTTAACCCAATTCAGGTTTCAGCTAAGTATATGGATCCAAAAGAATTAAAATCGGAGTTCGGAAAAGATCTGACCTTCTGGGGCGGGGGTTGCGATACCCAGAGGGTGCTTATTTTCGGGACTCCGGATGATGTGGAAAAAGAGGTCAAAAAGAGGATTTTGGCAATGGCCCCGGGTGGAGGTTTTGTATTCAATCAGGTTCACAATATCCAGCCACAGGTATCGCCGAAGAATATCATCAGGATGTATGAAACTGCCCTTGAGTATGGTCTTTACCCAATAAGAGTATAAATCTTTACAGAAGAAAGGAGGTAATATATTATATCAGTACACGGGGAGAGGATTTTTTCGTTCATAATGATTTTACAAAAAGAAGGAAAAAGAGGTTTACCATGGGAAAAAGAGCAAAAGTTATGTGGATTGTGATTGTCCTTGCAATTTTTGCGCTGTCAAGCCCGCTGAGTCATGAAGCTGCAGCAAAACTGGTAATCAAATTACCTCACGCTGGCGCTGCCACAAAAAAAGGTTTTATTCACAATTTTGCCTTCAGGTTTGTCGAGCTAGCAGCCAAGTACTCTAACAATGAAATAGAAATTAGGGAATTCCCGGCCCGCCAACTGGGATCCGATCAAGATATCTTACAAAAAGTTCGGTATCAGGATCATTGGATAGTTCCGGGCGCCGTTAACAACTTGGCTCCTTTCGCACCCTCTGCAGGTGTTCTTACCCTTCCGTACCTTTTTACAAGCCTTGATGATGTCTACAAGCTGATCAACGGGCCATTTGTTGAAGTTCTCAACGAGAAGCTCATCAAGGAGGCTGGGGTAAGAGCCCTGGGATATATTACTGGAGGTTTTAGACATCTCACCAATTCAAAGCAGCCCGTTTGTTCTCTGGAAGATCTCAAAGGGCTGAAAATCCGTGTTCCAAAAAATGTTATGATGATCGCTGCCTACAAGTCATGGGGGATCAACCCCATTCCCATGGCATGGCCCGAGGTTTTCACTGGTCTCCAGCAGCGGGTCATCGACGGACAGGATAACCCATATATTTCCATCCATGCTAACAAGTTCTATGAGGTGCAAAAGTATATTACCGAGCTTCAATATTTTCAATGGACCGGGCCCATAGTAATTTCAGAGAAATATTACCAAGGGTTATCCCCCGATATTCGTAAAACAATTGAAAAAGCAGCTATTGATGCCGCTTTATTGCAGCAGAAATGGGTAGAGGAAAATCGCGATATCGCTAAGGCCGAGCTTATCAAGAAAGGGATGTCGATTTGTGTGCCAAAGGATGGGGAGGAATGGATAAAACGTGCGCGAGCCATTTGGCCCCAGTTCTATGACAAAGTGGGTGGTGAGGCCAATGTTGATTTAGCGTTAGAATATTTAAAAAAATAAACCTCAATGAGGGAGCATAGTTTTGTATGTAAATTTGATTAAGGTTGAACTTGGAATGTGAAAGAAATTCAGGATAGAGGCCCGATTTCATTTCCTCGGGAAAGGTGTCGGGTCTCTTTTTTCACAGACTGGAAGCACATCGAAAAGCGATATGAGAAAGCTATTCAAATCAATGGACAATCTGGACGGCTATATTGCAGTTGTAGCCCTTGCTGTCACCATCATTCTCTTAAGTCTTCAAGTCTTTTTCAGGTACGTGCTAAATGCCTCCCTTACATGGAGTGAGGAGGTTTCGCGCTTCACTTACGTGTGGTTTGTTTATCTGGGCGTCAGTATGGCAGTGAGGTCCAAAGACCACGTCAGGGTGGTTGCCCATCTGAAATATTTCTTTCCCGGGTTTTACCGTAAGATATTATTCTTTTCTGATGTCGTATGGCTGTGTTACAGCATGTTATTACTGTGGGAGAGTGTCAAATATATCAAATTGATGTTCCGTTTCAAGTTTCTCTCTCCATCATTGGGAGTGTCGATGGTCTGGATTTATATGATTATTCCATTGGTTTTTATCCTGATGATCGTTCGATTGATTCAGGTTCACTATCTTGAACTCAAGGAAAAGGAAAGCGGGAAAGCCAGGGAGAGCGAGACCGCTCTATAGATCTCTGCGGGGAATCAAACCATGAGCCTTGTTCTGATTATGTTCGGGATTTTTTTCCTTTGCGCGGTTCTGGGCATGCCGGTGGCGATCTCTGCTGGCATTGCTTCAATTGTGGGCTTGTTCATCCAGGGCGAATCCCTTCAAGGCATGGTCCAGTTGGTATATACCTCGGTAGACAGCTATCCGCTTATTGCCGTGCCCTGCTTTATCTTGGCAGGCACGTTAATGGACAGGGGCGGACTGGCAGTACGTCTCACCAATTTGGCAAATTCAATGGTGGGGAACATGTACGGCGGGCTGGCCTGGGTGGCAATCATTGCTTGTGCATTCTTTGCTGCCCTTACCGGCTCCGGGCCGGCAACCACGGCGGCCATAGGCTCCATTATGGTACCCGCCATGAAGAAGGAGAACTACGATCCTGCTTATGGCGGTGCCGTAATTGCCTGCTCGGGAGGTCTGGGCGTCATCATCCCTCCCAGCATTCCCCTCATAATTTATGGTGTCATTGGGGAAGTTTCCATCACCCAGTTATTCCTTGCAGGATTTATACCTGGTATATTACTGGCTTTTTTATTGGGTGGCGCAAATTATTTCCACGCCCGCAAATTGGGATATCGTTCTATCGGTCGTGAGTTAAAGCTGAAAAATATTATCACGAGCACCAAGGAAGCCAAATGGGCATTATTGGCACCCGTTATCATTCTCGGAGGCATATACAGCGGAGTTTTTACACCCACCGAAGCTTCTATTGTAGCCATTAATTACTCACTGTTCGTGGGGTTTGTGATTTATCGTCACCTCACATTGAAAATCGTTTTTGAATCGCTGATGCTGACGGCCAAATTGACGGGGATCGCTTTCATTCTTCTTTTCAATACTGTCATGTTCGGGGAGATTCTTACGGTAAATGAGATCCCTCAGAAATTGGCCAAAATGTTGCTTACCCTCACCGACAACTGGATTCTCGTATTGTTGCTTATCGATGGATTTCTTCTTATTTTAGGCATGTTCGTCGGCGTCATCGCCATGCTTGTCCTTCTCGTTCCAATTCTATTACCCATTATTATAGAGTTCGGAATCAGCCCCGTCCACTTTGGAATTATTTTTGTTATTGCATGTGAAATAGGCTTCGAAACGCCGCCCGTTGGCGCTACCCTTTACATTGCAGCCCCAATTTCAGGGGCTTCAATAGAACGGATCTCCAGGTTCGCCATATGGTTTATCCTTGCAGAGTCTTTTGGACTGCTCGTGGTGAGTGTCTTTCCTCAAATATCCCTCTTTTTACCCAATCTTTTAATGCCGTTAATCATGGCAAGATAAGCGATTTGTGAACAAGCTGACCAGATCAACCTTTCTTGAAGCGTTGGCTTACCTATTCTTGAGCATAAACACCCAGTGTTTGATCCGTACTTTCATTAAACCAATAGTCTTCAATGTTCATGGTTGAAGATATAATCATAATGAGTTATCCGGTCAGAAAGGGTTACATAAGTTGATTGTTGCTGAGTATAGGTATTGCAAAATTTCCAAGTGCGCATAAGGTGCAATTTCTATGCATAAGAGTGGTAAAATCCAGTATAATTCGGTATAAATTGGTATAACCTAACCAGGACAAGCCGGAACCGAATAGAGGGGAAAAACATGTTTTTTATAAAGTTGGTCTTTTTTTGCAATCGCTGTAAAACCGCTATAAGAAAGACTTCCCGGATGCCGGAAAAATTATTTTTCCAGAAAACCATGAATTTTACACACAACTAAGGGACTAAGAGCCTGTTTTGTTGATGGAGCATGCGTTATGAGATACTCAAAATTTTTTTTGCACACCCTGCATGAACCACCCAGAGACGCTGAATTGATATCGCATAAGCTCCTGGCAAGGGCTGGATGCATCCAATCTTTTGCGGCTGGTGTCTATGCCCTCCTTCCAATAGGTAAAAGAGTGGCGGACAGGATCATCGGGATTATTCGCGAGGAGATGGATCGTATCGGCGGCAATGAACTGATTATGCCCGTGATAAACCCTGCGGATTTATGGAAGGAAACGGGTCGTTACCAGGCTATCGGCTCGGAGCTTATCCGCTTCAGGGACAGGAACAACCGGGAATTCGTGCTGGCGATGACCAACGAAGAGACCGTCACTGACATTGCCCGAAAGGCAATCCGCTCTTACCGTGACCTTCCCTTTATGCTATACCAGATCCAGACCAAGGTTAGGGATGAACCTCGACCCCGGGGTGGTATTATTCGCCTCCGGGAGTTCCTAATGAAGGATGGTTATAGCTTCCACTCCGATTTTGAAGATCTTGACAAGTATTATCCCTCCATCTACGAGGCCTATATGCGCATCTTCCGCCGATGCGGCCTCAATGTCATGGACATCGAGGCCGACAGCGGTATCATGGGTGGGAGCGGCTCTCACGAGTTTATGCTGGAGTGCGCCAACGGGGAGGATCGATTCGTCTTTTGCCCTGTATGCGGTTACAGGGCCAACACCGACAAGGCTGTGGGACTCAAGCCGCGTTCAGAGGTAGATACCAGTGATCAACGACCCATGGAAAAGGTTCCCACCCCTGGCGTCAAGACCATTGCCTCTCTCATGGAGTTCTTCGGGACAAGCACGGATCACTTTCTCAAGACTGTGGCTTACATGGCCGATGGAGAGCTGGTTATGGCCATCGTTCGGGGCGACTTCGACGTCTCGGAGACGAAGCTGACCAACTACTTGCGCTGCACCCACCTGGAGTTGGCACCGGAGGATGAGTTAATTCGCCGTGGGCTTCACGCGGGATTCCTGTCCCCCATTGGCATCGAGGGAGTTCGCGTGGTAATGGATACATCCGTGGGGGATGCTGGATATTTAGTGGCCGGCGGCAATGAGGTGGATACTCACTATCAGAATGTTTTATATGGAAGAGACTTCTCTGCCAACGAGATCCTGGACATAGCTGTGGTACGAAACGGAGATTGGTGCCTTATGTGTTCCAGAGGGCGCCTGGAGCTCCGGCCGGGCGTCGAGCTGGGGCATACCTTCAAGCTGGGAACCAAGTATGCGGAAGAGTCCAGCATGGATGTGACTTACCTTGATCGGGAAGGGCACCAAAAACGCGTGGTCATGGGATGTTACGGCGTCGGAGTGGAGAGGCTGATGGCCGCGGTGGTGGAGCAGTGGCATGATGAAGGCGGCATAATCTGGCCCGCCTCAATCGCCCCGTTTCAGGCCTATATGATGGTTATCGGGAAAAGCGAGCATGAAGTGACTGTGGCTGATCAACTGTACGAAGAGATGTCGGACCGTTTTGAGGTGCTCTATGATGACCGGATAGAGTCGCCGGGCTCCAAGTTCAAGGACGCTGATCTTATCGGCATTCCCCTGCGCATCCTGGTCAGTGAGAGGCTTTTGAAAGAAGGGTGCATCGAGATAAAGGTCAGACAATCGGGTCAGATAATCAAGATTCCCAGGGCGCAAATCGGTTCGCGGGTGAATGAGCTGCTGGATGAGATCACACCGCGCCCCTGACTGGGAGAAATTTATCACTATGGAAAAGCAATAATCAGGTTGTACTGACCGGGATTCAGACTGACACTCAGCTGGACAGCGTTTGAATATGCTATGACAGCTTCCTCTTTTCAGACGTGACCTTTGAAAATTACGGGCCAATGCGTTCTGATTGTTTCAAACGGAAATAAACAGAATGGGGGCATCGGCCAAGACTTTAGAATTCATCTTGAAATCAAAGAAATTAGCTTATTTGGAAGTTCCGTATTCAAAATTTGCTCTGCCAGATGATACTCACTCAGAGACCAGGCTGAGGCTAGCGGTAACATAGAAGCAAGTATCGCCCCAGGGAGCGTAAAAGCCGTGAAGCAGGATCTTTCCTTAATCCCTTTGAATCGACCGGTGCCTTGGATAAGGGAGATAGTGCCTTTTTGATGACCTGGCAATTATTGATACCTTATCATTAAAATGTGTAGAGTGCGTATCCTTCATACTTGCCAATATCCTTGGCGTGCTGATAGGTGAACCATAGTACCATGCTGGCAACATCGATGATTATCTTTTGATGGTGGTGTTGTCAGCCTCTTCACACTTGCTTTCTCTTCCCGATCCTTCTCATCCTTAAGCATACCTTCAAGATCTACTCCAGGAGATGGTTCTTTTTCTTGATGTGCTTTGTCTTGACATTTCCTTATGATTTAGTAAGATGAGCATTACATCACTCTTGAGTTAATCTTCAAAAACCAAAATCATTCCCTTGGTTCGGTTTTTTATTTCTCTCGGTGATAGCTTTTCTTTTGAAAATTTTAACAAAAGGAGGATCAGGGAGGGTAATCCGTTATGCAGAATCTGTTGATCCGAAACAAGATTGAGGATTACGCGAAGTGTAAGGCTGTGTTGGATGATTTTGCGGCAAATCGAAAGCCAAGCGAGGAAAGGTCTTACCAAATCTTCAACATGGCACCTTCAGAGCAAGCTGCTTTCGGGGTTGGACGTCGAATTGGCCGAAGGCACTTTTTGCAAATGGCTGCTGGGGGGTTGGCTTGGCTGATCACGGGCATGCGGCCAGTTTTCGCAAGTTCTTACCGCGTAGGCGTCGGAAAGATGGCTATCCCATATGCTGCGACGATTCGGGCTGTGGAGGCGACTGGCGAGTGGCCTTCCACCGCGATATTTGGTAAAACCGTAGTCATCAAGCCTAATTTGGTGGTTCCCATGACTGATGATACTGGCGTAACGACCGACCCAGAGGTGGTTCGAGCGTTGGTTGACCTTGCCTTGCAAGACGGGGCGACTCAGGTTTGTATCATTGAGGGCGGATTCGATAGAGCCAACTTCTTAGCCTGCGGTTATGGGTTCTTTGACAGGTATGATCCCCGCGTAAGGTTAATTCATTTAAATGATGAACCCTTGATTCTTTCGAATGTACCTTATGGGATGGCCTATCATCAAATATATATGCCTCAATTGCTTCTTACCGATGATGTGGTGTTCATTAGTGCCGCTAAACTGAAAACTCATTTTCATACTAACGCGTCGTTGACCATGAAGAACCTCGTTGGCTTAGCCCCAATCGAGATGTACAATCATCCGGGGAATAGGGAGCGCTTGGCTTTGCATCTCCGCGGAATAAGCCAGGTAATCGTGGACTTGAACCTCGTTAGCCCAATTGATTTCGCAGTGGTGGACGGGATTTGGGCCATGGAGGGTGAAGGACCGACTTTTGGAGACCCAGTGCGAATGGACATGGTGTTAGCCGGACGGAACCCTGTTGCAGTCGACCGGGTGTGTCTATTAGCGACAAGAATCCCGCAGCATGATGTAAGGCATCTCACCTATGCGGCATCCAGAGGATTGGGTCCCACTAGCTTAGATGAGATTGAGGTGGTGGGTGACCCATTTACCCCGCGTCAATTTAGATTACCGAATAATCCTCCGCCTATCGTGGAATACCCGAGGGCCTTCCCTCATTTGTTTGCACCAAGCGCTGGCCAAACTGTGAAGATCATCTATTGGGTATCCTTAAGTTGCCTGACACGAGTTGAAATTGTTTACACCTCAGACCTTTTACCCGAGGTTGTGCCTATTCGCATGCTGCATGACTGGGAAAGACGGCCATCGGGATTTGAAGTGTTGAAGTGGGATGGGCGGGACGACAACGGAAGAGTAGTGCCACCTGGCCGCTACACCATGCGAGTGCAGGCGATATACAACCTTTTTGGCGCGATCGCCTATGCTACGGGGTGGGTTTGGGTCACTGGATCATGAAAAAATCACCATGTTAGTCATAGAAGCAAAAATAAAGAAAGTCTCCCCAAAGTCGACTATTTAAATCTTTTGTTATTCGGCATGAAAGTAAACAAAGGCTGACCACAGGCAAACATTCTTGATCTAAGAACGGATGGAAGTTATGGCACAAAAAAGCTTATAGGAAAGGGTAAAAATAGAAGAGAGCACTTTTCAGGGGAATATTTTTCGCAAAAAGAAGACAGGAAGTCAGTGAAAAAACCAGTGTGAACGCGGAGATAACTGACTGTAAAGGTGAGGATTTGAGTAAAGAGACAGTGTCAGATTCTGGTAATGCTTTGCTCATTAGTTACTGAATTCCTGACAGAACATTACTTCCTATAATAAACTGTAGACAGGTTCAGCTATTAAGTGAAGATTTCAATTGGTAATAAACAGAATGGGGAGTGGTTAAAGACCATCGACTTCATCTTGTATTAAACAAATTCCAACATAAAAGAAGGTAGGTCAAAATGATCTTCATTAAGCTGAGTAATAGTTATTTATCAAAATGGAGATTATAAAGTATATCAAAACGTATTCGTGGGAGCCTGGATGAAAGATACATAGTTGGATGAATAAAGGGCCCCGCAACATACACCCATCTTCATCAAACAGGCAGTGTCATCCTCGCCCTGCCTTGTTACATAAAGTGTCTACTTCTTGAATCTCCAGTCGACGTCAATTTGGAACAGTGCTGATATATAATGACGCCCAATCATCATAGCCGGATGGGTTCCCAGGTACCCACTCGGGAGGCACCCGGTAAGCCCGATAGACGGAATTGAGGATACTGCCTACAGATGGGGCAACATATTCCCAAACAATTTCTTTATCATGTTTAACCTCAAAAATCCGTCCGGTAGAACCCTCTGTAATGAGTGTATTCCCGTTGGGAAGACGCTGGGCTGAGCTGATATAAGGACTGAAAAACATGTGATCTGGGCCCCACAAGGGAAAGAACATCGAACCCTCTCTATATTCGTACTCCCACACGATAAATAGAGTTACTGGATCGAACTCAATAACCCGAGAATATAATCGTCCACGAACAGGGTATCCAGCCGCTCCCCCATTATCAAAGATCAGAATGTTCCCCGCACCCGGAAGACCATTTGGAATAAGATGGGCATGATGTGGACCGATAATCTGGCCTAATTTACGTCCTTCTTCGGTTAGTTGTGAATAATCAGGCCCAACTCTCCAGACAATCTCTCCGGTCTCCCTGCTTATAATGGCAATAATATTAGCATTACGGGAATCCCAGATAATATTTTCCGGATTGAAGCGCACATCACCCTCATCCCACCAATGGTTCTCGCCAAGAAGAGACACACTATTAATATGTAGCCAGTCTCCATATCCTCTCTCTTCATTGTACTGCGGATTCTGATATATAAGCATCTTGGCCCTGTCGTCAAAGCCCATCTCATCAAAATGGTCGGCCGCATGCCATTCAAAGCCAGTCAACTCTCCATTCCAGTCAACCTCATAGATCACATCATCTCGCAGTTCCTTGTCGCTTATTTCTGGCACGATCTTATTGTAATGGGCAAGAATCAAGATTTTTCCCTCATGGATAAATTCTTGGCCAGGGACATAGTACCCGACAGGATTCCCTTCTATCTGAAAGTCATGATGCTGTCTGGCCATTATTCTCTCTGTCCCATCGTCGTCCCAGTTATCGAATCGCCATACAACGTTTCCATTCCAATCTAGCTGAACTAATTCAATCGATTCACCAAAAAAAGCCAAAAACTCAGAGCCAGGTTCTCGTCTGAATCCCCTACCAGCTATTAAGGAGCCCCCGGGAAGCATCTTAGCCGGGAAGCCAAAAACAGACCACTCCTTCACTATATTCCCATCCATGTCTATCAGGATAGCATGTTGATAATTGGCAGTAATAACCCCATAAAGTGTATAACCTTCACAAGACCCTTCTTTATGAATCACTACACCGCATGCGACGAACCCGAGAGTAAGGGCGACAAGGGCTGCCATTGCTATTATAAATTTCAATTTCTTCATCACCACACCTCATCTCCAAGGATTTGGCTTTGTTATTTGTTGTTTATTTGAGGTATTTTGTTATAGGATTATCATAACAAATGACCAAAGTCAAATCCTTAACTAAGCTTCTCTGGAAGACGACATGTAGGTAAAGTGATGGAGGTTCGTCAAGCTTGTCGTTTCCGATGAGGGAAAGGGGTGTACACAGATATGGAGCAGTGGAAGGGGATCCGACTGAAGGTATTGAGGGGGAAACGAGTAAGGGAGAAGATTCTCTGTTAATAAGCTTTTGTCTCTTGGAAAAGATAAAAATGATTGGTAATTACATTTCGGTTACTACAATGATACTATTGATTTATCGATTGCTAGCTGAACCAAACAACTTCCGATAGTCCCAACTCATTGTATATTTGAACCGGAATTCATCACCAATTCCAACTAATGAATCCAGAAATCAAACAAGATATTGAAATGCTATATCTAAGGGTCCCCCTTAGAATTGTAAGATCAAATCTCGCTTATCACAACTAGGCGCTATCGTATGGCTCACTTTCTTTTTTCTTGATTTTTGCACTCAGGTTTTCTAATGCTTTCGATTTCTCCTGGCGAATTTTGACCATCTTTTCTGAGGTCTCCTTCTTCATCTTCTCGGTTATCACCTGAAGCTCTTTGAGTTGCGCATTGAGATCTAAGATACCGCCAGTTCGATTGAAGGAGATAATGGCCAGAATTAGGGGAATAATAATAAGGGCGAGCGTTGCCCTGAATCCACCCCTAATGATCTATGTCTCCGCACTCATCTGGTAAGATTCATTCAGGGTAATCTCATTGGGATTGTAAATTATATGATACACTTTATAAAATATTCCTTACAGTGTTACATGTTTTGGATAAAGATAAACTTTTGATCCATGGATATTGAATCTTTGTTGAATGCACGGTATAATCATAACAAAATCAATTATCCGAGTTCGTCTCCGGGGAATGGAATTTAATGGGAAAAACGATTCAAATAGGGAAATACATGGTGGACGGTGCTCATTATATCTGCCGTGCTATTTTAGACAGCATTGGTGAAGGCATCTTCACCGTTAATCGAAAGAAGGAAATCCTTTTCTTCAATGCGCCTGCCGAACTGATTACCGGGATTTCCTCCAAAGAGGCCATCGGGCAACACTGTTTTGATATTATCCGATGCGACCTATGCCATACCCGCTGTCCAGTGCAACAGACATGGGAAACTGGCAAGCAAATCTCCAACTTGTCAGCCGTTATTACAAACGTAAAAGGGATCCGTGTCCCTATCGAGATCAACACCTCGCTTCTATGGGATGAGCAGGGAAGGGTGATGGGCGCCGTGGTAGCATTCCGCGACCTCACTGAGATTGAGATTCTCCGGAAAGAACTGAGCGGTAAATATACATTCCAAGACATAATCAGCAAAAGTCCTCGCATGCGCTCTATTTTTGATACCCTGCCTGTAATCGCCGAGAGCGACAGTACGGTTCTGATACAGGGTGAAAGCGGAACGGGCAAAGAGCTCGTGGCCCGGGCCATTCACGACCTGAGCAAAAGGAAAAACGGCCAAATCGTGGATGTCAACTGCGGAGGCATCCCCGACACGCTGCTGGAATCCGAGCTTTTCGGATATAAAAAGGGCGCCTTCACCGACGCCAAGACAGACAAGCCCGGCAGGATCGCACTGGCTCAGGGAGGGACGCTCTTTCTTGATGAAGTTGGTGAAATGAGCCCTGCCCTCCAGGTCAAGCTTCTCCGCTTTCTGGAGCAGAAAATTTACACCCCCCTTGGAGGTACCGAGACGCTCTCCGCTGATGTTCGGATTGTGTCCGCCACCCACAGGGATCTCCAAAATGAAGTGCAGACAGGCAACTTCCGTGATGATCTCTTCTATCGCATCAATGTCATCCGTATAGATTTGCCACCTCTTCGTGATAGAAATGAGGACATTCCTCTCCTGGTTCGCCATTTTGTCCAAAGAATTAACGCTCGCCTCGGGAAAAATATCCATGGAATTTCCGATGAGGTCTTGAGAATACTGATGAACCACTCTTTTCCTGGGAACATCCGGGAACTGGAAAATATCATTGAACACGCTGCCGTACTTTGCCGTGGCTCTGTCATTGAAATAAAAGACCTCCCCAAAGATCTGACCGAAAAGGTTGAGACCATAGCTGGTGAGAAGCTCCTTTTCTCCCCTCTGGACAGCGCAGAAGCCGAAGCGATCCGGAGAGCCCTGAAAGAATATGGGGGCGACCGGATGCGGACCGCAAAAGCCTTAGGCATCAGCCGCTCCACCCTCTGGAGGCGGATCAAGCGATATGGGCTTGATCAAGATCGGTCTTCTCTTTAGTTTCATTTTTGAATCATTGAAATGAAACAGTATCAATATTGATTTTCATTTCCTTCTCTTTTTAACCCCGCACATTGTTCAAATTAATCTATTATTCCAGATACTTAGCTTTATTTTTCATTATTATTTCACTTAGCAGCCATACTGTTGAAAATTACCTCTATCCTGGATTCTTCCCCTCCGCCGATCATCTAAAAAATAATAAAAATAAGTAGTTACTTCAACTGATTTGTTTTAATAGCGCGAAATCAATAATTGGTATGAATTTGGCTTATTCAATAAATGCACTATAAGAATGCAAAATGGCCACGAGCAATAATTAGGAGATGACCGATATGGTAGCGATCTTTGTGGTGATGACGATTATAGTGTTTATATTGATTGATCTAATGGTTCAAACTGTTGTGCGACGCAAAAAGGCTACTGTGCAAGCCGGCACTCAAGCTCATAGCGACGCGATGGATCTGAGAATGCCACTAGGTTATTTCTTCCATCCCGGGCACACCTGGGCGCGGATCGAAGAGACCGGTGAAGTGGAGGTCGGCATTGATGATTTTGCCCAAAAGCTTATTGGGAATATTGATAATATCGAACTGCCTGAGGTGGGAAAAGTGGTCAGGGAGGGCGATCCTCTTTTCAGTATCAGGCAGGGCCGGCGGAGTGCAACGTTTGTGTCTCCAGTGAATGGAAAAATCTCTTCGCCGAATAGCTCATTGTATCCCAGCTTGATGAAAAATGAGCCATATGGGAGAGGATGGATCGTCAAGATAGAACCCGATTCTCTGGCCGATGATTTAAGCAAGCTAGAGATAGGAACACAGGCGGCTCAATGGATGAAGAAAGAGATCCGGAATTTCCTGGAATTTGCCTGGGCCCGGATGCCAGCCCCCGCCATAGTTGGTCAGACTGTCCAGGATGGTGGATTTCCTGTGGAGGGAATCCTGGAAAATATGGATGATGAAGCGTGGAATAACTTCGGAAACCAATTTCTTCAGTCATAAGTAAAAGGTACTCCAACATTTGAGTGATAAGTGAAGAGAGAGAAGATTAATGAAGCCGAAAGCGATGCTTATTGACATTCCGAGGTGTGAGAACTGCGGTGCATGCAAGGAAGCGTGCAAAGAACAAAACAATCTGCCTGAGACCAATGACGTGAGCCTTTCCGGTTATACATATACCAAAGTGTTGGAGATCAAGGGTCACAACGTCCGCAGACTGTGCATGCACTGCAACGATCCTGCATGTCGCTCCGTATGCCCGGTGAAAGCGTTTACCAAGACACCTGAGGGCGCGGTGGTCTACAACGCGAACCGATGCCTGGGCTGCCGATATTGCATGGTAGCGTGTCCGTTCGGCATACCCCGCTTTGAATGGGACCGGGCCAACCCCAAGATCTCCAAGTGTGGCTTCTGTTTTTCCCTCATCAGCGAAGGAAAACAGCCCGCCTGCGCCGAGGCCTGCCCTGTGGAAGCAACCGTCTTTGGGGATCGGTCCGACATGATCAAGCTGGCTCGTAAAAGAATCAAAGCCGAGCCTGACAAATATATCGATCATATATACGGACTCAACGAAGTGGGCGGTACTTCCGTACTTTACATTTCATCAGTCCCATTTGAGCAACTGGGATTTCCGACAAATCTGAAGCAAGTTCCATTGCCTCAGTTAACGTGGAGAATCTTGAAACAGGTCCCCAACGTGATCACGCTAGGGGCATTAATGTTAGGTGGTGTTTACTGGATCACACGGCGGCGGGATGATGTAGCCAGGTTCGAGGAGCAACAACGGAAAGAACAAAAATAACGGGAAAACTGTTTATCAGGCATTCAGTATCAAAGTTAGGAGAAAAAATGGAATCGGCCAAGACAAGAATTTTAGAACGTTTTACTTTCTGGCGAGTGATGCTAGCAATCTTTTTTGTAGTGGGGGTTTATTCTTCAGCTGTGAGATTTTTCAAAGGATTGGGAGCCGCCACTAACATGAGCGATGTCACCCCCTGGGGCTTATGGGTCAGTTTTGACGTAATTTGCGGTGTAGGGCTGGCGGCTGGGGGATTTATCGTTACGGCCGTTGTTTACATCTTTGGCATTGAGAAGTATCGATGCATCTTGAAACCTTCTATCCTAACATCTTTCCTAGGTTACAGCCTTGTTGTTGTGGGGTTGTTGTTCGATCTGGGCAAGCCCTGGAACATCTGGCATTGCATCGTATACTGGAATCCTCATTCGCCTCTGTTTGAGGTGGCCTGGTGCGTCATGCTTTACACGACGGTGCTGGCTGCTGAGTTCAGTTCTCTCATATTCGAGCGCTTCGGGTGGGAGAGGCTCCAAAAACTGTTTAAAAAAGCTGTCGTTGTGCTTGTAGTTTTAGGTGTTTTACTCTCCACCCTCCACCAGTCTACACTGGGGACACTATTCGTCATTTTTCCTTACAAGCTTCACCCACTTTGGTACAGCATGTTGTTGCCCGTGCTTTTCTTTATCTCATGTATCGCCGCGGGACTGGCCATGGTGATCTTAGAATCTTTCCTCTCAAGACGTTTCCTGAACCATAGTGTAGACAAGAATCTTTTGGTGCGGCTCAGCCAGTATATGTGCTTGATGCTTGGAGTTTATTTTGTGGTTCGCATGCAGGATTTGATTGCGCGCGGCGCCATCTCATATGTGTGGACCCAATCTCGGGAGATGGCATTATTCCACTTGGAAATCTTCATGGGAGTGGTGGCTCCCATAATACTTATATTGATCCCTTCTTTGCGCCGCAACAGCAAGATCCTGTTCTCTGCTGCACTACTTACTGTTAGCGGCTTTATTATGCACCGATTGAATGTGGCAATTACCGGATTGACCGGCGCCTCCGGGAGTCATTACTTCCCTTCAGCCATAGAGATCTTTATATCCATTTTCCTTGTAGGAATAGGATTTACGTTATTTGGCCTGGCGGCGAGGTATTTGCCTGTCTTCGTGCACAGCGAAGTCCAAGCCTTTGAAGAAAAGCTCCCTAGAAAAACAGTTTCCGAGGGGATTTGTGTGCTTAGCTTCAAATAACTATATTGAACCACGCTGTTCCAGTTGTGAATTATTTAAGGTTCCATCGTTGTTGATGTAACTAATGAACAAGAGCCATTTTATATACATTCTTCCCCTAGGCAACATAAGTTCACGATTCATGGAGATTTTAGAGATGGAAACCCAACAAATTCCCCAATGTGTTTTTGTCGAGTTGGGAATCATTTCTTACAAGATTTGCCGACACAACTTTGATTGTTCTCATTGTGATCTGGCCCAGACCATATTAGACTTTGGCCCTTTGACCCTGGAATCCCCTGAACGTCGCCGAATGATCGAGCAACTGCGCAGGTTCATCAAGAATCGAGAAGAGAAGGCCAAGGGACAAATGCACCGCCAGAAGAAGGAGATGATGCGCGAACTGCTTGGAATGGATATCGCCATGGACAGGTTCTACCATCGAGCCCACATATGGGTGCTTCCCTTGTCGAATTACCGGTTCCGGCTGGGATTTGATGACATTGCCCAGTTGCTGCTCCAGACTATCACTGGCATCCAGATCTCCAGCGATGATAGCACAGGGATGACTATATGGGACCTTTGCTGCATGGGGCGGATGGTACAGATCCCATGTCCACTGGATGGTCAACTCAAAGAGGTCAATATAGACGTATTGATGGATCCACCGAGGATTCACGAGGATCCGTATGATAAAGGCTGGCTGATTGATCTGGAATTACAGGAAGAGGCTGATTTCAGCCAGTTGCTCCAGGGCGAAGAGGCCAGAGCCTGGATGGCCATGGAGATGGAGCGCATCCGCCGTTTCGATGCCACGGTCATGGACGGAGGCGAGGTGACACACAATCCAGCCAAATGGATTCCCGATGCAGAATGGAGGAAAATGGTGGATGCGTTTCTTATTCAGCCAGCCAAGAAAAAATTACTCTAATATCGTTAATGGTACCTCTCGAAGGGAGGAATTAGGATGAAAGAGCTGACATCATTGATTCAAATGCCGGCTGGCTTTGCAATAGCAGTCTGTGGAGGAATAGTTGCCGTGATGATCCGAAAAGGACCTTGAGAATGCGATTTCTGAACACGGTTATGAGGGTGTAATCAAAAATTAACACACGATCTAAAAGGACTTTAAGGTTTTTTCGGAGAAGGCCTTTGGCCGAGAATCCCAACTGCAATACAGTTGGATGGAGGTATAAAAAATGATAACCTCATTATTCGGGATGATCATTTGGCGGATGATGTTTTTCGTATTATTCTTACTGTCAATTCCCATCACTGCTGCTGTCCGTGGATTGCGTTACGGAATACGGGGGTTTGCCACCCGCGATCAAACTGATCAAGCAACGAAAATGGAAATTAGTACGGCCATGTTACAGGGAGTCGGTGTTCACGCTGACGAAGAAACGGAAGCATCATCAATGGTGGAGGGATTCCTGATGCCGCGCAACCTCTTGTATCATCCGAAACACTTTTGGATGAAGCGAGAACTTGATGGCAGAGTGCGTATCGGCTTTGACGACTTTGCTCTACGGCTAATGGGAGCCATTCTAAAGATCGACATGTTGACGTTTGCTGTCCTACATCTGAAGAAAAATGGCTGGCAAACCTTACATTCCTTTTTAAGGGGCTGGGACATTCATTGCGATGGCAAGACCGTCCGGATTGTTAGCCCCATCCAGGGGCGGGTCGGCGAGATTAACGACCGGTTGGGCGGGGAACCTTCCTTAATCTCTGAAGATCCTTACGGAAATGGCTGGCTCTGCACCATTGTGCCTGAGGATGACATGAATCCCATGGATGAAGCCATTTCAGGAATGCAAATCGATAAATTGATGAAGGATGAGGTTAATCGCCTCCACCATTACATCAGCGACCAAGGGATCGCGGTTCTCCAGGATGGGGGAGAACTCGTCCAGAACCCCGCGGGGACCCTCTCGGAAGGCGAGTGGCAAAAATTAGTAAAAGCTTTTATATCTGCTTAAAAAATCGGCCTTTATGTCGCGCTGACGTAAGGAGATACACCAAGGGGCATCGGATCTTAAAATAAGCTATGATTGCCTGAAGGCCATAGCTTTGCTGTTCGGCTGCAAGCCTACTAAAGCTCATCATCAATCTTAAGGTCGCCGCCAAGAGGGTCTTTATCCTGTTGTGTGCAGGTGAGATGTGCCAAAGAGATTTACATGGCTCCTGGATCAAATCGTGAAAACGCTCAGCATTCTTGCCCCGACAAATTAGCTTGCTTTGTTTTGGAATCCAAGGCGAGATGCCATCCAGCGCTGTCCATGAACAAAAGGCAAAGGATGCGAGATTGTGGAAGATAACCAGTGCATTATCTCTGTGGAATCAGAAGCGACCGCTCTGTCTATCTTCTCGCCGGCAACAGGAAAAAGCATAATCTACAGTGAGCCAATAAATATCTTCTTAGCGAACTGGATGCTTTACATACCGGCCTTAGAGTTAAACCTTGGAGAAGGAGTGCTTGAAACTTACTGGCTGCTTCTTGATTATGCCTGGCCCGAAGGGTATTTCACGGTTGATGATTACGGGCTGTTAACCGGTCCCATCACAGGGGAGGGAGCCTCCCTGGTGCTGGAAGATGCTACTTGGAGGATTTACATCCCCGAGTGTGAGGTTGAATGGGATCCCGACCGGCCATACTGGCTGACCCTGGAGTTGGTTTTCACCGACACTGATATTACAATGTTGTAGATTACGGCGTGGTTGAATAGAGTGTTTTCTCCATGATGCTGGAAAAGTTCACGAGGGTACAATGCGCCCCTAGCAAATTCATGCGATTCACTGGTTTCGAATGTGGAGGTTAAGATCAACATCTTGTCCCTGCCCCCCTAAAGTATCGTTTGCTTGAAAATCGAAACCCGATTTCGAGTTTAGAAGAGAGGTTTGGCTAATTATGGCCTTATACTCAGCACTCCCCCAGCTCGGGAGAGGTCTTCCGCGCTGCCGGGCCGTGCTACGCTGAAGAGCAGGGGATGCTCCCCGGCCGCACCCTCAGGCACCATGACGGGCCAGATAAGCATGTACACGCTCCGGTCGCTGGTGATGCGGTGGTTGGCATAGAAGGGGATGCGCTCATTGGGCTCGCCGAGGCGAATACCGCCATCGGCGAAGTAATAGAGGCTCCCATCGGGCATCTGAAAGCTGAAGTAGAGGTCCAGTATTTGATTTTGTGCCCCATAGATCCACGCGTTGAAGTTCCAGAATAAGAAAGAAATCAAGGACTAAAATATTCATGGTTATCATTTTTAATCTATATATCTTGCATGCGATTGATCATAATTGACACCCAACCGTAATTTCCCTATACTACTTCCCAGAAGAAATTCTTATCACTTAGAAAGGAAAGGGGCCCCCGGTGCATGAAGTGCCCCATTTTGCAGGACTGAACCTAAGTGGGGGTTTCAGGTAGGAGTACCTGGTTTATCGAAATCGTGCTCCAAGTGGGTGGGTACGACTCTTTATGGAGAACAGGCGATACTCAGGAAGCTACAGAAAAAGCTGAATTCGCGTTTAGCAAAAGATCGGGCGCAGGCAGCCGAAGAATTAGGCCAGCTTGGGGAAAAAGCGCGTCCATGTGTTCCGGATCTAATTGAAGCATTGAAGGACCCAGACCGGGAGGTGCGGGCTAAGGCGGCATTAGCGCTAGGATTCCTTGATGCAACTGAAGCGGTTGCCCAGATCATTCACATTTTAGATGACGCGGATGAGATGGTGCGCTCCAGTGCAGTGGGAGCATTATCCTTTTTGAGGGACCAACGGGCGGTAAAGCCGCTCATCCAGTTATTGGGAGATCCGAACGACGAGATTCGGGATAGAGCACTGAGAGCATTAGGGCGGATTGGGGACCCGGCGGCCTTACAAGCCCTCATTTATGCCCTAGAGGATCCTATTCCTTTTGTGCGATTTGGCGCCGCCGTGGGACTCGGCTTTCTTGGCTGCTCTGAGGCCGTTGATCCGCTCATAACTCATGCTCTCTTTGATGAGGATCGCGGCGTGCGGTGGAGGGCGGTCGAAGCCTTGGGGAGTATTGGGGACCGAAGAGCCGTTCGAACGCTCCTCAGGATCATCGAAAACGAGCACGAAGATCCTGACGTCCGAGAAGCAGCTGTCGAGGCGCTGAACAAGATCAGGGATACTGAAACCGCCTAGTTGTCTTCTGGAACGAAAGAAGTCCCAGCGAGGAACAAATTGTAGCATCTTATCCAAGACAGTTTTACAAGGGGCCATGCCGTGGACTTCCTTTTCAGTCTCCCCCTGGAATAATATGGCCAGGCGTGAAGAGAATCTTTAATGCTGTACCAAGGAAGCCCTGCGGGCTCCGGAGGAGGTGCGCTATCATTTTCATCGGTGGTGTTCAACCCAGGAAGGTTCAAATAGATGACCAGCCGCGGACCTGCCCCAATTGCGGCTTGCCCTCAGCTCGGCTCAAACGTACGGATCAGTATATAAGCCTCTTTTTTATTCCCCTTATTCCGATCAAGCGGGGGGAGCAAGTCCTGGAATGTAACCGCTGTGGCGTGGTTTTTCGGGAAACCGGTAAGCCCCGATCAAGCTCTTTCCAGCATGGGCCATTTCGGATTTGCCCCAGGTGCGGCCAGCAAATGGACTCGGACTTTAAATTTTGCCCGTATTGCGGGCAAGGGGTTTCATAAGCGCAAGATCGATCGAGAGCCCACTCCAAGCGCTCTGAAAACAATGCCAGGCACAGCAAAGAATTCCCAACTCCTACAGGGACGCATTTATTGTTGTAGAATGTAAAACCTTCGTTATAATAAGGTCATACCCTTGGTGAGTTAAGTTTTTAGATGATAGCCTTTATTAAACAATAAGGTCGCTTGACATCCGGTTCGATAAAAACATGGCATGCGCCGCTCAAAAGGTACATGAGGCGGCGAACCGAGATTCTTGTCAGTCCTAAAAGCATGTGAGGTACAATATGCAAAACAATGATACATTGAGCCTATCTCCCGAAGATATGCGCGCGTTGGGCTACCGTGTTATTAACATGCTTGTTGAACACTTCGAGGAGTTGCCAGGAAAGCCAGTGACGCGCAAGGCGGATAGAGCGACCTTGGAGGCCCGGCTCCGCGAGGCACCCCCAGAAAACGGGACGAATGCCTTGGAGATACTCGATCAACTGCAACGGGATGTCTTCAGCAACATCATGCACTTAGATCACCCCCGCTTTTTTGCTTTTGTTCCCGGCCCAAGCAATTTTATCGGAGTCATTGCCGATGCTCTTGCTTCCGGGTTCAACGTCTTTGCGAGTACATGGCTGGAAGCATCTGGTCCGACTCAGATCGAACTGGTCACCATCGATTGGCTCCGACAAAAATGCGGACTGCCTTACTCAGCGGGTGGGCTATTCGTCAGCGGGGGTTCAGTGGCCAACATTACGGCGCTGGCAGTGGCGAGACATGTAAGATTAAGGGATCGCACCGAAGGCGCGGTTGTCTACTGTTCAGATCAAACCCACTCATCAATCGAACGCGGGTTGCGGGTGCTAGGCTTCCAGAATGATCAACTCCGAAAAGTTCAAAGCGACAGCCACTTCCGCCTCGATGTGTCAGAACTTCGGCGCGCTATCGCGACAGACCATTCGGCGGGCCTGGTTCCCTTCTGTGTGGTCGCCAACGCAGGCACGACTAACACGGGGGCAGTAGATCCTCTCCCGACGCTGGCAGACTGCTGTCAACAGGAAGGCCTTTGGTTGCATGCCGATGGCGCATACGGTGCGGCTGCTGTTTTGTGTGAACGAGGGCGGGCCTTATTGGAGGGGTTGGCCCGTGTTGATTCTCTGTCGTTAGATCCCCACAAGTGGCTTTTCCAGCCATACGAAATCGGCTGCGTCCTTTTACGGAACGAGCGTTGGCTGAATGAGGCTTTTCACATCTTGCCTGAATACCTGGAAGATACCGAAGGCAAAGAGGGTGAGGTCAACTTTTGTGATCGTGGCATTCAGCTCACACGGGGATTTCGGGCACTCAAACTCTGGATGTCGATTAAAGTCTTCGGGTGGTCAAGCTTCCAGGCCGCATTAAATCGAGGATTTGAGCTGGCTGAAGTAGGGGAATCTGTAGTGCGTGAGCTATCCAACTGGGAAGTGGTGACCCCGGCTCAGATGGGTATTATTACTTTCCGTTATGTCTCACCGGATATGACGACAGACAAACTGAATGGGCTGAACCGAAAATTGGTTGAAGAGATGATTGCAGATGGTTTCGCAATGGTAAGCTCGACAGTACTGAAAGGACAGACAGTCCTGCGCATGTGCACTATCAATCCGCGGACTGCGGAAGCCGATGTTCGAGAGACTATCAAGAGGCTCGACGATTTAGTCAGGAAGCTCCAGTAAGCAGGAAAGCTTCTTGAGCTCTAACTTCTTTGCCTCCTCATAAGATCCCTTACGAGACACATATATTTTGAAAGAACCTGCTCAGGCCAGAGGTTCATGTATGCGATCAAAAAACACCACAAACCTTATGATTTACAAAACATATAGATAGCAGAGCCGTTCAATAGACGACAATCAAATTTGGCAAGATACCTATAATTTTTGCCGATAAAATCATGCCACTAGATGTTTTGGATTCGGGAAAGGCTTAATCTATTTGCTCCACCTCCGCAGGGCGCCAAAAGGATTTTCTGAATCAGAATTTCTGCTATTACACCCTTGCAGATGGGATCAACTCTATCTTATCGCAATTTGGAAAGGGGATACTCCATCCCGCCGAGGTGATCCCCCAGAGCCACAATTACCACTTTTTCCTTTGGAAATTTTGGGGTAATTCCTGGGAAATATTTTACTTGACAATCAATTTTTTTTTGCCATTGTGGCAAAATATTATTCATTTAAATCTACCCATGATACGGGTCCATTTCTTAGAGATAATTTAAGTCAATTGAAAGCATGGCTGATAATGTAGTTTTGTGGCTATAACTTATTCTTAACTATTATTGAAAATAGGTTACATTTTGATATTAGCACTTTTGAAAGGCGGATGCGGACCACCCTGGAGGTAAAGCCGTGAAGAAAGAATTTATCAGCCCATCGGACATGTACCAGCGGCCAGGCAGGCCTTTTTCTTTAGGTGTTAAAGTTGAGGCCAATAAGTATCTCTTCGTGGCTGGTCAAACTTCTAGGGACTTGCAGGGCAACACAGTTGGGATTGGGGATTGCCGCGCCCAAACCCGGCAGATCATGGAGAACATTGGTAAAATTCTCCGCGATGCAGGGGCCACCTTTGATAATATCGTCAAGATAACTATGTTCTTGACTGATCTAAAAGACCATTCGGCTGCCCTCGAAGTCCGTTCAGAATTTTTCGGGGACAATAAACCTGCCTCCGCTGGTTGCTGATAGAGGTGGGCGGAAAGCTTATACACCATGGCAGATGCATCACCCTGAAAATAGC